>NZ_JBDFPL010000010.1:0-287467 GCF_039672565.1 Pseudomonas sp. Ps21-P2 | reverse complement strand
CTCATCAACTTCAACCACTTGCGCTTCGTTCGACTTAACGTCTCACGTCAGCGGGAGGCGAATTCTACAGCGTTACAACCTGCTGTCAACTGCCTTTTTCACCGCTGTCGATTCAAGCATCTGAACCTAAGCATTCCTCGCTGCTTACTTCGTCCAACTCTTTGATTATCAAGGAGTTTTCCGTTTCGTCTGCGCCGGAAGTGGGGCGAATTATAGACAGATCCAGAGGAGCGTCAAGCACTTATTTAAACTTTGGTGGCAACATTGCTGCTCTTGGCCCGACGACGCTGGATACGCCCAGCAATTACGGGGATCCTAAGCACAAGAAGCAGTGCGCCGATCGTTGCATATATAGCCCACTCTTTCAGATCAGCCCGCACAATCCACAGCATGTGCAGTAAACCCAGCCCCAAAATCAGGTAACTAAGCCGATGCAGCTTCTTCCACCGCGCGCCCAAACGGCGCTGACTATAGCGATTGGAGGTGACCGCCAGCGACAACAGACCCAGAAAGCCCAGCGCGCCGACAATGATGTAAGGCCGCTTGACCAGTTCAACGCCCAATTGCGCCCAGTCGAATCCAAGGATAAAGAAGCCATAACCCAGCATGTGCAGCGACACATAGGTGAAACACCACAGCCCCAGTTGCCGGCGAACAGCGATCCATCCGGGCCAGCCCGTCGTGCGCTGCAATGGGGTCATCGCCAGCGTGATCAAAAGCAGGGTCAATGTCCCGAGGCCCAAGCGATCAACAAGCACTTTCCCGGGATCCGGCCCCAAAGCAAAAATCCACGCCTGGTAGAGCCAATACATGGGGACTACCGCTGCTGCGATGAAGACCGACACTCGCCAGTAGATGAAGCGCATCAATAGTTTTTCCGGAGATCCAGGCCTGTATAAAGAGAAGCAACCTGCTCCCCATACCCGTTGAACATCTCAGTCTGGCGAATATTCGGGCTGAACAGCCCGCTAGGCAAACGTCGCTCGTGCGCCTGGGTCCAACGGGGGTGGTCAACCGTCGGGTTCACATTGGCGTAAAAACCGTACTCGCTTGCCGCAATGCTTTGCCACGTGGTTTTCGGCTGCTCGCTCGTCAGGCTGATGCGCACGATGGACTTCGCGCTTTTAAATCCGTATTTCCAAGGCACGATCAGACGCAGCGGCGCGCCGTTCTGATTGGGCAGCTCCCGTCCATACATGCCCACCGCCAGAATCGCGAGGGGATTCATCGCCTCATCCAGGCGCAGACCTTCTACATAAGGCCAGTCGATCAATGCAAAGCCGGAGCGCTGGCCAGGCATGGTCTTCGGGTCCTGCAGCGTTTCGAAGCGGATGTATTTGGCATTCGCCGTGGGTTCAACCTGCTTGAGCAGCTCGGAGATCGGGAAACCCAGCCAAGGGATCACCATCGACCACGCCTCTACACAGCGCAGACGATAGATACGCTCCTCCAGCTGATAAGGCTTCATGAAGTCTTCAAGCGCGTAGCGGCCAGGCTTGGCCACCTCCCCGTCGATGACAACGCTCCACGGCTCGGTTTTCAGGGAGCCGGCGTTTTGCGCAGGATCGCCCTTGTCGGTGCCGAATTCGTAGAAGTTGTTGTAGTGGGTCGCATCCTTGAACGGCGTGATCGTCTCGTCCTTGACGGTAACGGCTTGCCACTTGGTCGCAGGCAATTTGCCTTTGAACCAGTCCGGCGCGGCGCCGGCTTCAACGTCGGCGTAGCGCGAGGCTTCCTCGGCTTGGGCCCAACGAGGCATCGCACTGACGGCGAGCCCTGCAAGTGAGCTGCCGAGCAACGCGCGGCGAGAGAGATAAATGGATTCGGGCGTGACATCCGATTCTTTGCAATCAGATGTGGAAGGGATCTTGATCAGCATGATGACTCCGCAGTTATAGAGAACTGAAGCATCTATAGCTGCGGAGTATGCGGGAAATGCAGGCCGACTAACTACCTCTGGCGACGCAGACGCAGCAGGTACTGGATCGGACCAGACGCTGCGTAGCCGAGGAATATCAGCAGCAGAATACGCGGAGGATCACTGAACACGACGGCAAACACCAGAACCACCGCGAGGATCGCAACAAACGGCACTCGCCCCTTGAGATCCAGCTCTTTGAAACTGTTGTATTTGATGTTGCTGACCATCAGCATCCCGGCAGCAGCAACCAATAGAGCGACCAGGAACGACAATTTCGACCCCTGAATGCCGTAATCGCTGAAGGCCCAGACGGTGCCTGCGACTACGCCCGCCGCGGCAGGACTTGCCAGCCCTATGAAGTAACGCTTGTCCGCCTTGCCTACCTGAGTGTTGAAGCGCGCCAGACGCAATGCTGCGCCCGCGACATAGATGAAGGCGACCATCCAGCCGACCTTGCCCATGTCGCCCAGCGCCCAGCCAAATGCCAACAACGCCGGCGCCACGCCAAAAGCAACCATGTCGGAAAGCGAGTCGTACTCTGCGCCGAATGCGCTCTGGGTGTTGGTCATCCGCGCGACGCGGCCATCCAGACCGTCCAGGACCATGGCAACGAAGATGGCGATGGCGGAAAACGCAAAATATTTACTCGCGCTCACCTGATCACCTGCACTCAATGCGCTCTGCGCACTCATGGCGCTGATGATTGCGTAGAAGCCGGCGAACAGATTCGCGGTGGTGAACAGATTGGGCAGCAGGTAGATGCCGCGATGACGGACCTGGCGCCCTTCGGCGTCGTGGCCCTCTTCAATGTGTTCATCGATCGGTAGCAGGCTTTCGGCGTCAGAAGCCTTGTTCGGCTCTTCGGGACGTTCGCTCATGGACAATACCTTGCAGCTGAAGAATTTCGACAAATGCTTGTGGCCGCTGGGCCGACAAACGATGCAGCTTTATACCAGATGAGCCCCCATAACGAAAAAACGCGACCCGAAGGCCGCGTTTTTTCCTGCAAGAAATGATCTGTGATCTTAGTTCTTGGCTTGGTCGACGATCTTGTTCTTGGCGATCCAAGGCATCATCGAGCGCAGTTGCTCACCAATGATTTCCAGACCATGCGCCTTGTTGTTACGACGCTTGGCGGTCATCGACGGGTAGCCGCTGGCGCCCTCGGCGATGAACATCTTCGCGTATTCGCCGTCCTGGATGCGCTTCAGAGCGTTGCGCATGGCCTGACGGGATTCGGCGTTGATAACTTCCGGGCCGGTCACGTACTCGCCGTATTCGGCGTTGTTGGAGATCGAGTAGTTCATGTTGGCGATACCGCCTTCGTACATGAGGTCGACGATCAGCTTCAGCTCGTGCAGGCACTCGAAGTAAGCCATTTCCGGCGCGTAGCCGGCTTCCACCAGGGTTTCGAAACCGGCTTTGACCAGTTCAACGGTACCGCCGCACAGAACGGCTTGCTCGCCGAACAGGTCGGTTTCGGTCTCGTCCTTGAACGTGGTTTCGATGATGCCGGTACGACCGCCGCCAACACCCGACGCGTACGACAGAGCGACGTTCTTGGCGTTGCCCGAAGCGTCCTGGTAAACGGCGATCAGGTCAGGGATGCCACCGCCTTTGACGAACTCGGTGCGCACGGTGTGGCCCGGTGCTTTTGGCGCGATCATGATCACGTCGAGGTCGGCACGTGGAACAACCTGGTTGTAGTGAATCGCGAAGCCGTGGGAGAAGGCCAGTGTTGCGCCCTTCTTGATGTTCGGCTCGATTTCGTTCTTGTACAGCTGAGACTGGAATTCGTCCGGGGTCAGGATCATGACCAAGTCTGCAGCGGCGACAGCGGAAGCCACGTCGGTCACTTTCAGGCCGTGAGCTTCAGCTTTGGCGACAGTGGCCGAACCCTTGCGCAGGCCAACGGTGACATCAACGCCGGAGTCTTTCAGGTTGCACGCTTGAGCGTGACCCTGAGAACCGTAACCGATGATGGCAACTTTTTTGCCTTGGATGATCGAAAGGTCGCAGTCTTTGTCGTAATAAACTTTCATGAAATTCCCCTGATAACTTGGCCGCAAGGCCATTTGCAAAATTAGGTTAGATGCTCAGCACTTTGTCGCCGCGGGCAATGCCCGTGACGCCGCTTCGTACGGTTTCCAGAATGGCGGTGGTGCCAATCGCCTGGATGAAGCTGTCAAGCTTGTCGCTTGTCCCGGTCAACTGCACGGTATAGACGCTGCTGGAGACGTCGACGATCTGGCCGCGAAAGATGTCGGTGGTACGCTTGATCTCGGCACGTTGTGCGCCAGTGGCTTTCACCTTGATCAGCATCAGCTCGCGCTCGATGTGGGCGCTTTCCGACAGATCGACAAGCTTGACCACCTCGACCAGCTTGTTGAGGTTCTTGGTGATTTGCTCGATCACTTCATCATGTCCAACGGTGGTCAGCGTCAGACGCGACAGGGTCGGGTCCTCGGTTGGCGCCACCGTCAGGCTCTCGATGTTGTAATTGCGCTGCGAAAACAGGCCGACCACACGAGACAGCGCGCCCGGTTCGTTTTCCAGCAATAGCGAAATGATGTGGCGCATGGTTATGTCCGCTCCGTCTTGCTCAGCCACATGTCACGCATGGACCCGTCTCTGATCTGCATCGGATAAACGTGCTCGCTGACGTCGACCTGGATGTCGAGGAACACCAGGCGATCTTTCATGGCGAACGCTTCTTCCATCTTCGGCTTCAGGTCCTTCAGATCGGTGATGCGCATGCCGACATGACCGTAGGCCTCGACCAGCTTCACGAAGTCAGGCAGCGACTCCATGTAGGAGTGCGAGTGACGGCCGCTGTAGCTCATGTCCTGCCACTGACGGACCATGCCGAGCACGCCGTTGTTGAGCAGGATGATCTTCACCGGCAGGTTGTACTGCAGGCAGGTCGACAGCTCCTGAATGTTCATCTGAATGCTGCCTTCGCCGGTGACGCAGGCGACATTGTCATTCGGGAAACTCAGCGCAACGCCCATCGCGGCAGGCAGGCCAAAACCCATCGTGCCGAGACCGCCGGAGTTGATCCAGCGATTGGGTTTGTTGAAGCGATAGTACTGAGCCGCGAACATCTGGTGCTGACCCACGTCGGAGGTGACGTAGGCATCGCCTTTGGTCACTTCGCACAGCGTCTCGATCACGGTCTGCGGCTTGATGACGCTTCCGTCGCCACGGTTGTACGGGAACAGGTCACCGCCGGCGCGCCACTCTTCGATCTGCTTCCACCACGTCTCGACCGAATCCTTGTTTGGGGTTTCGGCAAGCTCTTTGAGGGTCGCAACCATTTCGGTCAGGACGCTTTCCACCGGACCAACGATAGGCACGTCGGCCTTGATGGTTTTGGAGATGGAAGCAGGGTCGATGTCGACGTGAATGATTTTGGCGTTCGGGCAGAACTTGGCCGGGCCGTTGATGACGCGATCGTCGAAACGTGCGCCGACCGCAAGGATCACGTCGGCGTGGTGCATCGCCAGGTTGGCGGTGTAGCTGCCATGCATCCCCAGCATGCCGACGAACTGGCGATCAGTGCCCGGGTAGGCACCCAGCCCCATCAGCGTGTTGGTGACCGGGGCGTTCAATTGCTGCGCCAGTTCGGTCAATGGCGCCGAACCGTTGCCCATGATCACACCGCCACCGGCATAGATGACCGGGCGTTTGGCCGCGACCAGCATTTCCACGGCTTTGCGGATCTGGCCGGAGTGGCCACGGACCGCCGGGCTGTAGGAACGCAGCTTGGCTTTCTTGGGGAAGATGTATTCGAACTTTTCCGCCGGGTTGGTCATGTCTTTCGGGATATCGACAACGACAGGACCAGGACGACCGGATTGGGCGAGGTAGAACGCCTTTTTCAGGACTTCCGGGATTTCCGACGGGTGCTTGATCATGAAGCTGTGCTTCACGATCGGCCGGGAGATACCGATCATGTCGGTTTCCTGGAACGCGTCGGTACCGACCATGTTGCTCGGGACCTGGCCGGACAGCACCACCATGGGAATCGAGTCCATGTACGCGGTGGCGATGCCGGTGATGGCGTTGGTTGCTCCGGGACCCGACGTCACCAGTACGACACCTGCCTTGCCGGTGGCGCGGGCGTAACCGTCCGCCATGTGAGTCGCGGCCTGTTCGTGACGAACGAGGATGTGGCTCACAGCCGGTTCTTTGAACAGCGCGTCATATATATGCAGGAGGGCACCGCCAGGGTACCCGTAAATATGCTCTACGCCTTCGTCACGCAAAAAGCGGACGACCATTTCAGCGCCAGATAAAAGCTCCACGTTGTTCACCTCTAAAACGCCAGAATACCGTCCACACAAGCGAGGAGACGGGTCTTAATAGGTTTACTGCAAAGCAGAGCATGAGCGACGGTGGTCGCCGACTACGTCAGCACTGACTGAGCAAGTATTGGGATCGCCCCTTTAAGTGTTTCGGGGTCTTCCCACCCAGCGCGAGGTAACGCGTTGCGGGTGTTACGGGTCGGCGCGGGTGTGCGCCTCATGATCTACCGAGACGGTCTGCTTCTGGCAGTCCCTCTACAGCGAACTTTGGATTGTTCGGATTCGCCCCCCGCAAGTCAAGTCATCGATGCGCTTTCTTCGTTCACCGTCCGCCAAAAGGCACCGAATGAGGTCGTGGCGCCGCGCTTGTGATAGGTTTCCGGCCAATGCCACAGAAGTAAGGAACCGGGAATGCGCTGGATGATGCTTGCAGCGACGCTGACACTTGCCGTCGCCCCGGCGGTAAGCCAGGCCGCGCAGATATACAAATGGGTCGACGCTCAGGGCGTCACGCATTTCGACGCCCAGCCGCCTGCCGGGCAGGCAGCACAGGAAATCAATACAGCGAGCCCCGTCACCGCACCCCCTGCCCCGCCGCCACAGAACCAGGACGGGGTACGGGAGCAGGAGGCGGTCGATGCCAAGGTCAAGAAGCAGGTCGCCGTTCAGGAAGCGAAGCTTAAAGAAGCGTGTGACGGGCAGCGCACCAACCTTGCCCAACTGCAGAACAACCCTCGGGTACGACAGGAGGTGAACGGCGAGTTCCGGCGGTTCACGGAAGAGGAGCGCCAGGCTCGCATTGCCGAGGTCAAGAAGTACCTCGACGATCAATGCAACTGAGGGTCAGACCGCCTCTGTGATCAGGCGGTCAAAGCCTTTCAGCAGGGCAAGCAACTCGCGCGCTTCCCCGATACGGCTGGCGTACACCATCTCGGCCATTTCCAGAATACCGGATGCCGTGGGCAATGGCAGATCACGCTCAAGGATGATCTTCATGCGCGGCAGGAAGATCCATTGCAACCACTGATCAAAATCCAGCGTGTCGACGCAGAAGGGTTCACGGCTGGACAGCGACTTATCGCTGGGCGGCACATCCTTCCACCATCCCAGCACTCGCAACTCGCGCTCGATCAATAGCAACTGGTCGGCGATTTTCGGGAAGCGTTTATCCATTGGCTTTCTGCCGCGCCAGCGCCGCGCCGGCGGCGTCACCCTGTTTTTCACGCGACTGGGCAATCAACCCCCAAAGACTGGCTTGAAGGCTGGCACGGCCATTGGCGTAGGTCAGACCGCGACGCGCCAGTTGCTCGGCCTGAGGCGCATCGCCCTGAGCCAGACGCACTTGCGCCAGACGGTAAAGGACCTGTGGCTCACGGGGAGCAACGCGCTGCGCCCGCTCAAGGCTTGACGCCGCGCCGTTGAGGTCACCACCGGATTGCTGTTGCTGAGCGGTGGTCAGCAAGGCCAGCACCGGGCCATCGAGTTGCTCATCTTCCGATAATCCGCCGCTGGACGCAGACGGAATGCCAGTCGGCGCCG
Source organism: Pseudomonas sp. Ps21-P2 (assembly GCF_039672565.1). Classification (NCBI taxonomy): domain Bacteria; kingdom Pseudomonadati; phylum Pseudomonadota; class Gammaproteobacteria; order Pseudomonadales; family Pseudomonadaceae; genus Pseudomonas; species Pseudomonas sp. Ps21-P2. The sequence goes on along the minus strand of NZ_JBDFPL010000010.1, from coordinate 279,700 downwards.
ACGCCGGCATGTTGTAGGTATTGCTGGTCGCTGGCGGCGGTGTGTACGTGTTGTTCACCGGAGCCTGATTGACCGGCGACGTGCTAATCGGAGCGGTGCTGATCGGCGCCGTGGTGGGCGGCACGAACGTCGATATCGGCGCGCCACTGGCGTTGGCGCCGCCGGGCACCATGACCGTGACACCGGAATCTTCCTGGATCGATTGGGACTGCGCTGGCGCCTGCACGGGCGCGCGGTAGGTGTTGTTGCGTGTCGACGAAACACGCTCGCCGTTTGAAACGCGTGACCCTGAGTCCACCACCGGAATCGCACTGCGCGTCTGGGACGCGCAACCGTTGAGCAAAGCCAGAGCCGTTACAGCCGGAATCCACCACTTGTTCACGTCACATCCTCTTTGCTTAATTCAACCAGGCTCAGTTCAACCAGCCCTTGACCCAGTCCATCACCGAATCGGCGGGCGCTGCAGGCCCACCGCACGTCGGGCCGGGTTGCGGCTCACTGCCGCGAATATACGGCATCTGTACGGCGTTCGGGCAGCTGGCGTCGGTGCCTTCACCAGTACTGGCATTGACCCAGGCCTGCACGACGTTATCGGGCATCGCCATGTCCAGCGGCAGCGGATCGGCCTTCTTCATGAAGCTGGTCCAGATCTGCAAGGCGCCGGTGGCCCCAGTGAACGGCGTCTTGCCGTTGTCGTCGCGGCCCATCCAGACGATCGCCAGCAAATCCTGACTGAAACCGGCAAACCAGCTGTCGCGGGAATCGTTGGTGGTGCCCGACTTGCCCGCCAGATTCAGGGTGCTCGGCAGCACGTTGTACACCGATTTACCCGTGCCTTCGCGCATCACCCGCTGCATGGCGTTCTGCAGCAGATAGATCGAACCCGGGTCGAAACGTTGTTGAATCTGGAAAGGGTAGCGCTTGAGCGGCTCCCCCTCTGCAGTCAGTACGCTGCGAATCCCGCGCAATGGCGTATTGAAGCCGCCGCTGGCGATGGTCTGATACATCGTCGCCACTTCGATTGGCGTCAGCGCGCCAGCCCCCAGGAGCATCGACGGGAAAGCCGGCCACTCACGGGTCACGCCCAGCTTGGTCAGGGTTTTGAAGACATTCGGAATGCCCAGGTCCAGACCCAGCTTCGCGCTGGACAGGTTGTAGGAATGCGCAAGGCCCTGATACAGGAAAATATTGCCGTGGGCTTTGTGATCGTAGTTCTGCGGCTTCCAGATCTGGCCGTCGGCGCCTTTCACCTGGAAGGGTTCATCGGGTACCCAACTGGTCAGCGTGTATTGCTGCGGACGTTCGAGTGCAGTGAGGTAGATGGCCGGTTTGACCAACGACCCAATCGGCCGAACGGCATCCAGCGCCCGATTGAACCCCGCAAAGCCTGCCTGGCGACTGCCGATCAGCGCCTGAACTTCGCCGGTTTCCGGATTGGTCACGACCATGGCCGTTTCCATCTCGTCCGCGCCTTTTCGGCCCGAAATCTTGGCGAAGCTTTCGCGCACGGCGGCTTCGGATTTCATCTGCAGAATCGGGTCGAAGCTGGTGAAGATCCGCAGGCCTTCCTCGGTCAAGTCTTCGTCACGGTAGTCCTGACGGAGTTGGCGTTTGACCAGATCGAGGAAGTCCGGAAACGAGCTGTCGGCCAGCGATCCGACTTTGCTCACGCCCAGCGGCATCTTCTTCGCCGCCGCCACCACTTCCGGCGTGGCGACACCCTGCTGTTCCAGCAGATCGAGGACCAGATTGCGACGCTCCAGCGCACGCTCGGGATTGCGGCGCGGGTTGTAATACGAAGGCCCCTTGACCAGACCGACCAGCAAGGCGACCTGATGCAGCTTCAACTCCGACAGCGGCTGACTGAAGAAATACTGACTCGCCAGACCAAAGCCGTGGACCGCGCGCTGGCCGTCCTGCCCCACGAACACTTCGTTGAGGTAGGCCTCGAGAATCTCCTGCTTGCTGTAATGAATCTCCAGCAGAACTGCCATCATCGCTTCGGTCAGCTTGCGGGTGATGCTGCGCTCGTTGGTCAGGTAGAAGTTCTTGACCAGTTGCTGAGTCAGCGTCGATCCGCCCTGGCGCATCTGGCCAGCGGATGCGTTGATCCAGAAAGCGCGCACGATCCCCTTTGGCGATACCCCAAAGTGATGGTAGAAATCGCGGTCTTCGACGGTGACGAGCGTGTCGAGCAAATAAGGCGGCGCCTGATCGAGCTTGATCAGAATCCGGTCTTCGAGATTCTTCGGGTACAAGCCGCCGATCATCAGAGGCTCAAGCCGCGCAACAGCCAGCTTGGCGCCATTGGCGGCGGTCAGTTCCGCGACATAATCGCCGGAGAAGCGCACATGGATCTGCTGTGCCGGATCAGCGCCTTCATAGAACTGGAAGCCGCGGGTGTTGAGATCAACATTGTTGCCGTTGACCGCAGCAGCGCCCGGCCCGTTGGCCACGGCTTCGCGGCGATAGCCGAGCGCATCGAGCTCCAGAAGGAAGTCGTCGCGTGAAAGCTTCTGGCCGACGAACAGCTCCAGCGGTCGCGCATAGACCTTGGCCGGAATGGTCCAGCGCTTGCCGGAGAATTTTTCCTGGACGATGGAATCCAGGTAAACGGCGAAGCAGCCAAGGATCACCAGCCCGACAAGACTGAGTTTCAGGGCCCAGCCCAACAGGCTGCGCAGGCGGCTGTTGGTGGGTTTGGGGGATTTTTTCGGGGTGCGGGATCGGGTCATGGCGGCGGATTATACGCACTTTCAAAGCCCCCGACAGACCACCCTTTAAGCGGTTTGCAGCAATGTCTGTAGCGGCCATAATGGCCGCCTTTCGCTACTTCTCTATCGACTTATCACCTTTCAAGGATCGTCCGTGAGCCAGACACTGATAGCCGCGCTGCAAAACCCCGCCCTGTTTCCTCACCCGGTCGAACAGTTTCAGGTCATAGAGACGCATATTTCCTGGGTGCTGCTTACCGGCCCTTACGTTTACAAGATGAAGAAGCCGGTCAATTTTGGCTTTCTGGACTTCACCAGCCTGTCGGCGCGACAGCATTTCTGTGAGCAGGAGCTAATGCTCAACCAGCGCCTGACGGAGGATCTGTACCTGGAAGTGCTGCCTGTCACCGGCAGTATCGACGCTCCGCAGCTGAATGGTGAAGGCGAAGCGATCGAGTACGTGCTGAAAATGCGCCAGTTCCCGCAGGACGGCCTGCTCAGCACGTTGCAAGCCAAAGGCGAACTGACCACCGCGCACATCGACGACATGGCACGGCAGATCGCCGAGTTTCATCTCAAATCGCCCAAAGTCCCGATGGAAAACCCACTCGGCAGTGCTGACAGCGTCATGGCGCCGGTCACGCAGAACTTTGAGCAGATTCTGCCCTTCCTCAGCGAAAAGTCTGACCTCATTCAGCTGGAAGCGCTGGAAGCGTGGGCCAACACCAGCTTCGAGCGCCTCAAGCCATTGATGAACCAGCGCAAGCTGGACGGGTTTGTCCGCGAGTGCCATGGCGACATCCACTTGGGCAACGCAACGCTGATCGATGGCAAGGTCGTGATTTTCGACTGCATCGAATTCAACGAGCCCTTCCGCATGACAGACGTCTATGCGGACATCGGCTTCCTGGCCATGGACCTTGAGGATCGCGGCCTGAAAAGCCTGTCCCGTCGATTCGTCAGCCAGTACCTGGAGCTGACCGGCGACTACGCGGGCCTGCAGCTGCTGAATTTCTACAAAGCCTACCGCGCACTGGTCCGCGCCAAAGTGGCGCTGTTCAGCCTGAATGCCGATGCTGACCAGGTGCAGCGCGCCGCAACCCTGCGCCAGTATCGTAACTACGCCAACCTGGCCGAGAGCTACAGCGCGATCCCGTCCAATTTTCTGGCCATCACCCATGGCGTTTCTGCGGTCGGGAAAAGTCAGGTCGCGATGCGGCTGGTGGAAGCGCTGGGGGCGATCCGTCTGCGTTCGGATGTCGAGCGCAAGCGAGTATTTGCCGACCATAACGACCTGTATTCCGCCGATGTCAGCGCTGCCACCTATCAGCGCCTGAACGAGCTGGCCGGTGTCGTGCTCCGCGCAGGCTTGCCGGTGGTCATCGACGCAACTTATCTGAAGCTCGCACAGCGTCAGGCAGCCGCGCAGATTGCCGAGGCGATGGGCGTTCCTTTCCTGATCATTGATTGCGCTGCGCCAAAGGCAGTTATCGAGGGTTGGCTAGCGCAACGTCGGGCGCAGAATCAGGACCCTTCCGACGCAACGATGGAAGTCATTGAAGCGCAGCTGGCCAGTCGCGAAGCGCTGACCGCCGACGAGATACTGCGCAGCCGGCACGTCGAGACCAACGTCAGCGGCGATCTGGACAAGCTGGTCGCGGACATCCGTCAGCATCTGCCGGGCCTGTAACACGCCGGCCAAACCAGTGGTCGAGTCGTGAAGGATATCGCTTCACGGCTCGCCACTAGTGGCATTATAGTGGCGTCAGAATTCCAACAAAGGAGACGTCAGATGAACCAGCCCAAGCAGCTCGACTCGCCTCTGTTCGCATTGCTGCGAAAAGACGACGTGACCGCCTTCAACCTCGAACGGCCCAAGCAGGGCCCTGTCGATCTTTCGGCTGGGGATTTCCGTGGTCTAGACCTGCGTGAACTCAACGCTGAGGAGGTCGATTTCAGCGACGCCTACTTCAGATCTGCGGACCTGCGTGGCGTTGACTTCCGGACAACCAGGCTCGAGGGTGCAAGCATCGCCCACGCGCAGATATCCGGGGCGTACTTCCCGCCAGAGCTCAGTGCTGACGAAATCCTCATGTCGGTCAATTTCGGTACGCGCCTGCGCTATCGCACCCGCTAACCTCATCACAGCCGCCAAACCTCGCTCTATGCCTCGCCCCGCATGCGCCGCCGTGCCGGGCCCGTGCTCGCCTTTCCTCCTCACCTGACCCCTACCGTTCGGCGGCGTGGCCCGCGTTCCGATGACATTCTCCCGCAGCTTGACTCGAGGTCGTCTACGCTCAAGGGCATGGCTCGCCTTTTCAGTTTGTGTCGAGCCTACGGAGAAGTTATTACACGGAATGACTGGAAAGGGCTGCAATCATGGACGATGAGTTACTGGGGATGAAGAATCTTGGGAAGACCTCGGTTCAATGGCTTCACGCTGCGGGCATTCACACTGTCGCCGACCTGCGCCGTCTTGGCGCGATCCAGGCCTACCGGGCCGTCAAGGTCAGGGGTTTCCGAGCATCCAAAGCGCTGCTGTATTCACTCGAGGGCGCGTTGTCAAATCGCCTTTGGAGCGAGCTGCCTCAAGAATACAAAGATTCCCTGGACACCGAATTGAGGAACGTAAGCCCTGGGGCAATCGGGGAACGCTGAGCTCGCACAGCAAAATAGTCTGCAGAACACTGTTGACTTACAAATGAGAATCACTATGATTATCACATCCGGTCGCGAGACTGGCCGATAACCTGAAAGGCTCCTTGGTTCGGACTCTCAGATTATCTCCTCATCAGGCTAATCACGGTTTTTGACCCGGCTCTTTGCCGGGTCTTTTTTTGCCTGCGATTTAATGGCCCACACCCAGACGGACCAACAGATCATCCAGCAGGCTGGTCGCCCCGAGCCGCAGTCTCCCCTGCTCAAGCCAGCGGGGGCCGAATCGTGCCCTGACCAGATCCATGTGCACCCGCGCTTCATCAAGCGTCCGCACATTTCCGGAAACGTTGATGCCCACATGGGCGCCTGACTCGGCGATGGCCGCAATCAAAATTCGGCTGGCCTGGGGCGTTGCGTTGATGATGTGTTTGCCCGTGCTGGTTTTCAGAAAATTGGCGCCCTCCTCAATCGCCACACAGCTTGCACCGTGAATGACCTGCGGATCACGCAGCACGCCGGTTTCCAGCGTGACGGTCAATGCTGCCCGAGCACACCTGGCTTTGCAGGCACTGATGATGTCTGCGCCAATCTGCCTGTCCCCGCCAAGTAGCGCATGGAAGGGATAAACCAGATCGATTTCGTCGGCACCCGCAAGAATTGCCGCCTGGGTTTCCGACTCGGCGGAGCTGACAGAAGGCGAACCGCTGGGGAAATTGACCGCGGCCACGACCTTGATCTCCCGCGCATGAAGCCTGTCGAGCGTGCGCCGCGCCAGTCCTGCGAATCTGGGCATTACGCAAACCGCGGCAACATGCCCCACAGGTGTCAGAGCTCGATGACACAACGCAGTAATCTTTTCAGGCGTGTCGTCGGCATTTAACGACGCCAGTTCCATCAGTCCAACAGCCAGTTGCGCCAGCGACGCTTCGACCTCATACACGTCAATTGCTTCGTTTAGGTCGTTCATCACACACCCTCAATGTCTTTGCCTGGGGCGACGATAATCGAGAACAGCTGTGCCTGAACGGTCACAAAGACGCAAAAGAGCGGGCCTACGTGATTACAAGAATTGTCCGAAGGACGTTGCCCGCACGGGCATCGAAAATGGGGCTGCTGCGTTGACATGGGCAGCTTATAGCGGTCGATCCGAGCCCCATTTCAGCGAGCGATCACCAGCGGATGCCCACGCTCGGGATGGGGCTGTACCAGAACATCCAGGCCGAATACCGACTTCAGCGCTTCAGGCTTCAGCACTTGCTGGGGTGTGCCGGATAGATGTGCCCGCCCCTGATTCAGCAACAACAGGTGATCGCAATAACGGGCGGCCAGATTCAAGTCATGCAGGATCACCATCACCGCGCCGCCACGGTCGGCGAATGCGCGAACCGCCAACAGCGTGGTGTGCTGATGCAGCGGGTCAAGCGCCGAGGTCGGCTCGTCCAGCAGAAGGATCTGGCCCTCCTCGCCGGGCCACACCTGAGCCAGCACTCGCGCCAGATGGACGCGCTGACGCTCGCCCCCCGACAGCGTCAAATAGCTGCGACCCAGTAGGTGAAGCCCATCGGCGGCCGCAAGAGCGTACTGGATAATTTCCCCGTCACGCTGCTGACCGCTGTCATGGGGCAAGCGGCCCATCGCAACCACTTCCTCGACCTTGAACGCGAAGCTCAACGTCGAACTCTGCGGCAGTACAGCCAGCCGCCGCGCCCGCTCGGGGCCACGCCACTGATTGAGGGGAATGTCGTCCAGCAACACCTGGCCGTGGGTCGGGGCAAGCTCGCCGCACAGGGCAGCCATCAGCGTACTTTTCCCTGCACCATTGGGGCCCAGCACGCCAAGCATCTGACCGGGCGCCAATGCCAAGTCGATGTTGGCGACCACCTGTTTGCCATCACGCATGATGCCCAAGTCATTGGCGATCAACATCAGCTACGCCCTCGGACCAGCAGGAATAGAAAAAACGGCGCGCCAATGAACACGGTGACAATCCCGATCGGCAGCTCCGCAGGGGCCATCACCAGTCGGGCGAAGATGTCCGCGAAGAGCAGCAGCGTTGCGCCTGCCAGCGCCGATGCGGGAAGAACAACGCGGTGGTCCGGCCCGGTCAGCAGTCGCACCAGGTGCGGCACGATGAGGCCGATGAAACCGATCAGCCCCGCCGCCGCAACGGCGGCGCCCACGCCGAGGGCGATGCACAAAATCAGCTCACGCTTGAGGCGTTCGACCTCGATGCCCAGGTGACGCGCCTCCGATTCTCCCAGCAGCAACGCATTGAGCGCCTTGGCTCGGCGCGGCAGCCAGAGAATCACTGCCACGCAAACCAGCAAAAGAGGCCAGAGCCGGGCATAACTGGCGCCGTTGAGCGTGCCCAGATTCCAGAACGTCAGCGTCCGGAGGCTGGCGTCATCGGCCAGATACGTGAACAGGCCGATGATCGAACCGGCCAGCGCAGTCATCGCCACCCCCGCCAGCAGCATGGTGCTGACGCTGGTTCGGCCATCGCGGCGTCCGAGCCGATAGACGATTGCGGTAACACCAAGCCCACCGGCGAAGGCGCAGATGGACAGCAGATACGGCTGGAACACCTCAGGCAAACCTCCCAGGGATGCTCCGGCGACGATGGCTACCGCCGCCCCCAATGCCGCGCCACTGGAAACCCCGACCAGACCGGGATCCGCCAAGGGGTTGCGGAACAGACCCTGCATCGCCACGCCGGACAAGGCGAGCACTGAACCTACTGCCAACCCGAGCAACGTGCGAGGCAGGCGGATCTGGCCCACGATCAGTTCCGCCTGTTGCAGGTTGTCCTCCGCCACGGGCACGCCCACCAGATGAAGAAACGCGCGCAAGGTGTCCATCATTGGCAGACTGACAGGCCCGAGCGCAAGGGACAGCCATATCGCCAGCAAACAGGCCAGGCCCAGTGCGATGAACAGCGTTTTGGGGGCGAGATCAAGCTTCATTGAGCGTTCGAGACCCTGGCGTTGAGCGCTGCGGCGTGAGGATAGAAGGCGTCTGCCAACGACTTCACGGCGTCCGGCAATCGAGGCCCAAGACCGCCCACCAGTAACGTCGGGTCAATCTCGATTACGCGGTTATCCCGGACGGCCCTGGTTGCCCCGAGCAGTGGGTTTTCACGCAGCAATGCCTCGCGAGGCTGGACACCGTTTTGAGCCCGATCGCTGACAACGAGCACTTCAGGATTCAGCCCGCTCAGTGCCTCATTGGAAAACACTTTATAGCCAGTGTGGGTAGCCAGGTTGCGGCCACCCGCCTGGGCGATCAGCCAGTCGCCGACAGTGCCTGCGCCAGCCAGCATCGGCGCGCTGCCTGCATGACTGACCAGCAACAGAACACCGGGCGCGGAACGCTTCAGTTGCATCACTCGCTCATGCTCCGCCGCGAGCCGCTGGATGTATTGGTCGCTCAACTGCCGCGCCTCGCCTTCCTTGCCCAATAACGCGCCAAGGCTTTCAAGATTGGCTCGCAGCGCCGGCAACTCTGCACTCGCCGACAGCACCTCCACCTGCACGCCGGCCGTGCGCAATTGCTGGATGACCGGCGGAGGCCCCATTTCTTCGGTGCCTATCAGAATCTTCGGACGCAACGTGAGAATACCTTCCGCCGACAACTGCCGCTGGTAGCCAATGCCCGGCAGCGATTTGACCGATGGCGGGTGCTGGCTCGTGCTGTCCACGCCCACCAGATGCGATTCCCCGCCCAGCGCGACGATCCATTCCGTCAAGGCGCCGCCGGCACTGACCCAGCGTTGCGGCTCGGGTGAAGCGGCCGTTGCCAGATGGGCAATAAACAGCCCTGTCACGATCGCGATCAGCTGGGCGGTGAAGCGCATAAAAGGTGCGTCCTCTATAAAGGAAGGCGCAGTCGATCACTCAAGGCGCGACTGGCTGGATTTCGTTCATCGACTGACGGGTTTGACTGCTGGCAGAATGCACAGCCTGCTACGGCCAGGCATTTGATAATTATTTGCATTTGAGCGTCAGGCGCCAAGGAGACCACGCTGAAATACCTGTGTGACAGCGCTGCGCTGATTGAAGGCAAAAGCCTCGGGTTTGAGGTTGATGAGCTCAAGATTCTGGCCGTCCGGCGAGGGGGTCAGGTTTATGTGTACGCCAATCGGTGTCCCCATCGTGGAGTGGCGCTGGAATGGCAGCCCGATGAGTTTCTCGATGCCAGCGCCAGCCTGATCCAGTGCGCCACTCACGGTGCGCTGTTCCTGATCGAGAACGGCGAGTGCGTCGCCGGCCCTTGCGAGGGCAAATCCCTGAGGGCTATCGACTGCGGCGAAGACGCTCAGGGCATCTGGATCAGTCCAGTGGCACCGGACTGAGCGGGCGCGTTTCCGTGAGGTGAATCTCAAGGCGCCGATCAATGCGCACTTCGTCAGGGGTCAGCTCCACACCATACGCCAGGACTTCAACCCCTGCCGCAGCCGCCTCAAGCAAGGCAGCGGCGTAGGCCGCGTCAATTTCGGCGGCGGGCCGCACGGCATCGATGTCTGTGAGGTTCACGCAATACAGCAACACGGCGCGCACGCCTTCCCGCGCCAGGGCCGCCAGTTCACGCAGGTGCTTCGCGCCGCGCTGAGTGACCGCATCGGGAAACGCAGCGACACGACTGTCATCAAAGCCCAAAGTCACGCTTTTGACTTCCAAGTACAGCGGGCCATCGGGGTAATCCAGACGGAAGTCGACGCGGCTGTTTTCCTGGCCATAGGCGACCTCGCGCTTGAGCGCCGTAAACCCTTGCAACTCTGTGATCACGCCGGCCAGAAGTGCTTCTTCCACCAGCCTGTTGGCGCGCGCGGTGTTGACGCAGGCGAGCCGCCCCTGTGGTGTTTCGGTAATTTCCCAAGTGCCCGGCAGCTTGCGCTTGGGGTCATTGGAGCGGCTGAACCAGACCCGCCCCCCCGGCATCATGCAATTGAACATCGAACCCGTGTTGGGACAGTGAATCGTCAGCCGCTCGCCGCTGGCGGTCTCGATGTCGGCAAGGAAGCGCTTGTAGCGCTGAATCAGCCGGCCTTCGTCAAGTGGAGGTGAGAAACGCATCAGCCTTGCCAGCTCCGCAGACCCCGACCTATTCGCTCGACCGCCTCCTGAAGCCGAGGCAGGCTTTGGGTGTAGGCGAAGCGCACATGATGGCCGGCGCGGTACCGACCGAAATCCAGCCCGGGAGTAAATGCGACGTGCTCGGTTTCCAGAAAGTGATGACAGAACGCGAACGCGTCGCCACCGAACGCGCTGATGTCTGCGTATAGATAGAAGGCGCCTTCTGGCTCCACGGCAATGTTGAAGCCCAGTTCGCGCAGCGCCGGAAGCAAGAAGTCGCGACGCCGGGCAAACTCGGCACGACGTTGCTCGAGGATCTCCAGGGTCTGCGGCTCGAAACAGGCGAGTGCCGCACTTTGCGCCATGCTCGGCGCGCTGATGTAAAGATTCTGCGCAAGCTTTTCCAGATCACCGACCGCCGCCTCGGGGGCAACCAGCCAACCGAGGCGCCAACCGGTCATGCCGAAATACTTGGAAAAACTATTCAGCACGAAGGCGTCGTTATCGACTTCCAGCACGCTGCTCGCGTCCATTCCGTAGGTCAGGCCGTGATAGATCTCGTCCACCACCAGGTGCCCATCCCGTGCCTTGAGCGACGCCGAAAGCGCGGCAAGCTCGTCGCGGTGCAGCAAGGTCCCGGTCGGATTGGCTGGAGAAGCCACCAGCGCGCCGACGCTGTCCTCGTTCCAGTATTGAGCGACCAGATCGGCCGTCAGTTGATAACGCACTTCCGGCCCCACGGGCACCAACTGCGCAGCCCCCTCCACAAGGCGCAGAAAATGCCGGTTGCACGGGTAACCCGGATCGGCCAGCAGCCAGTGTTTGCCGGGATCGACCAGCAGACTTGCCGCCAGTAGCAGTGCACCTGAACCGCCTGGCGTAATCAAAATTCTGCCCGGATCGACGTTCACGCCGTAACGCTGAGCGTAAAAGCCCGAGATGGCCTCGCGCAGTTCCGGCAGACCACGGGCCGCCGTGTAACGGGTCTTGCCAGCGGCCAACGCCGCCTGACCGGCCTTGATGATCGGCTCGGCCGTGGTGAAATCCGGCTCGCCGATCTCCAGGTGGATAACGTCATGCCCCGCCGCTTGCAGTTCATTGGCCCGCGCCAGCAGCGCCATGACATGAAAGGGTTCGATGGCGCGGCTGCGCGCACTGTAGGGCTGTGGCATGGGCCTTCCTTTGGTGAGGGGTGGCGAGATAAGTCGCCGATTCTACTCATCCGCCCGGGCGGGCTACAGCGTTTATCGGCCTGAGCAGGAGCGACTTGCAGCCGACAGTCCAGAAAACCGGGCGCTCGCGCCGCAGGCACTAAACTCAGCGCTGTGGAAAATAGATAAAACCGGGCGCTCAGGCTGCGGTCATAGTCCACGTGCGTGCTGCGGGCCATCCTCGACAACCGGGAGTAGCGCGCTCCGATTCGATCTGGTAAGTTCGCCCGCTTGCAGCCGCAGGGCCGGCAGGTGTCGGCGATGGATCTTAACCTGTGTAATGGCTTAGAAGAGTGAGAGGCGGTCCGTTCATGCCCACCGAAGAAAAGCAAAAGAGCACCCCGGCAATCAGTGGTTTCGAACCCTACGTCCCGACGAAGGGTGAGGAATACATGGGCGACCCCATGCGCAAGCACTTCACCAAGATCCTGTCCAAGTGGAAACAGGAGTTGATGGTAGAAGTTGACCGCACGGTTGTTCACATGAAGGACGAGGCGGCTAACTTCCCTGACCCTGCAGACCGTGCAAGTCAGGAAGAAGAGTTCGCGCTGGAACTGCGCGCCCGCGATCGTGAGCGCAAGTTGATCAAGAAGATCGACAAGACGCTGCAGCTGATTCAGGACAAGGAATACGGCTGGTGCGAATCGTGCGGCGTCGAGATCGGTATCAAGCGCCTTGAGGCCCGCCCAACGGCCGACATGTGCGTTGACTGCAAAAGCCTCGCTGAAATCAAGGAAAAACAGGTCGGTAAGTGATCCTGTTGATCCAGTAAAAGGACGCCTCGGCGTCCTTTTTTGTTTCCCCGCATTGACCGGCCGAGCACCCGACGGGGTGGGCTGGAAAGCGCCCTACGGGGGCGTCGCGTTTTCCCACACTGCACGACAGGTCGTCCGGTATTTCGTACGTTTTATTTCCAGTACCATCAGCGCCCATGAAAACCCCTTCTTATATAGGGCGCTTTGCGCCGACCCCCAGCGGTTATCTGCACTTCGGCTCTCTGGTCGCAGCGCTGGCCTCCTATCTCGACGCCCGTTCGGTCAGCGGAAAATGGCTGATGCGCATGGAAGATCTCGACCCTCCCCGCGAGGTTCCGGGTGCCCAGGCGGGGATACTCCAGACCCTCGAAGCCTACGGGTTCGAATGGGACGGCGAACTGGTGAGGCAAAGCGACCGGCATGATGCTTATCAGGCGATCATCCATCAGTGGTTCAGCCATGGGCTCGCTTACGCCTGCACCTGTTCGCGCAAGCAACTGGAAGGCTACAACGGCATTTACCCGGGTTTTTGCCGGAACGCCGGGCACTCACCCGAAGACGCGGCCATCCGCATTCGGGTGCCTGAGCTGGAATACCGCTTCGAAGACCGCGCGCAGGGCGAGTTTCGGCAGCATCTGGGGCGCGACGCGGGCGATTTCATCATTCGTCGCCGCGACGGCTTTTACGCCTACCAACTGGCGGTGGTCCTCGACGACGGCTGGCAGGGCGTGACCGACATCGTACGGGGCGCTGATCTGCTCGACTCCACGCCACGTCAGCTGTACCTGCAGGAACTGCTGGGCCTGCCGCAACCCCGCTACCTTCATGTGCCTCTGATCACCCAACCCGACGGCCATAAACTGGGCAAATCCTACCGTTCGCCACCCCTGCCATCCGATCAGGCCACGCCGTTGCTGCTTCGAGGGCTGCGCGCGCTGGGGCAAAAGACGCCGGATGAACTGAAACACGCTACGCCCCGAGAGGTACTGGATTGGGCAATTGCCCACTGGAATGCCGATTCGATACCCCGCCTGGGCTATATCGAGGAAGCTCGAATAGACTGAGCTCGCGCAGCCGATTCACAGGGAGGCAGCACAAAGCTGGCGGAAACGTCGCTTGCAGCCCCATCGCCATCCGTTACCATGCCGCTCCGTCATCTTCTGGTCAGTCAACCTGGGAGGCCAAATGTATATTTATCGATTGGTCCTGCTGCTGGTGGTGGGTATCTACCTGTTTTCCCCGGCCATCATGGACTGGTGGATCGATGCCACCGGCGCCTGGTACCGGCCGTACATGCTGTGGCTGATCCTGATCGTAGTGACCTTCATTCTGCAGAGCCAACGAGATGCCGATGAGCTTTAGCCTGACCCAGATGATTCTGGTCAGTGCCGCCTACCTGACGGTGCTGTTCGGCGTTGCCTGGATCAGTGAACGTGGCCTGATCCCGCGCTGGATCATTCGTCACCCCCTGACCTACACGCTGTCACTTGGCGTCTACGCCAGTGCGTGGGCGTTTTACGGCACGGTGGGGCTGGCTTACGAATACGGCTACGGTTTTCTGTCGAGTTATCTGGGGGTGTCCGGCGCTTTCCTGCTCGCGCCCGTCCTGCTCTACCCCATTCTCAAGATCACCCGCACCTACCAGCTCTCGTCACTGGCCGATCTGTTCGCCTTCCGCTTTCGCAGCACCTGGGCGGGTGCACTGACCACCATCTTCATGCTGATCGGCGTTCTGCCGTTGCTGGCACTGCAGATCCAGGCCGTTGCCGACTCCATCGGCATTCTGACCCGGGAGCCGGTGCGCAACTACGTGGCTTTTGCGTTCTGTGTGCTGATCACGCTGTTCACCATCTTCTTCGGGTCCCGTCACATCGCCACGCGGGAAAAACACGAAGGGCTGGTATTCGCCATCGCCTTCGAGTCGGTCATCAAGCTGGTCGCCATCGGCGGCATCGGTCTGTACGCGCTGTATGGCGTGTTCGATGGGCCGCAGAGCCTTGAGCAATGGCTGCTGCAAAACCAGAGCGCACTGGCGGCCTTGCACACGCCACTGCAGGAAGGCCCGTGGCGTACGCTCCTGCTGGTGTTCTTCGCCTCGGCCATCGTGATGCCGCACATGTATCACATGACCTTTACCGAAAACCTCAATCCGCGCTCGCTGGTCAGCGCCAGTTGGGGTCTGCCACTGTTTCTGCTGCTGATGAGCCTGGCGGTACCCCTGGTGCTGTGGGCCGGTTTGAAACTGGGCGCCACCACCAGCCCTGAATATTTCACTTTGGGTATTGGCATCGCCGCCCACAGCAAGACCCTGGCCTTGCTCGGCTATATCGGCGGGCTTTCTGCGGCGAGCGGGCTGATCATCGTCACCACCCTGGCGCTGTCCGGCATGGCGCTGAACCACTTGGTGCTGCCGCTTTACCAGCCGCCTGCCGAAGGCAATATCTATCGCTGGTTGAAGTGGACACGGCGCGGGCTGATTGTCGCGATCATCATGGCCGGCTTTGGCTTTTATCTTCTGCTTGGCGCCAAGCAGAATCTGGCGAATCTGGGCATCGTCGCGTTCGTTGCGACATTGCAGTTCCTTCCCGGCGTGCTATCGGTGCTGTACTGGCCGGCGGCCAACCGACGCGGCTTCATGGCTGGCCTCATTGCCGGCATCGCGGTCTGGACCATCAGCATGCTGCTGCCGCTGATCGGCGACTTCCAGGGGTTCTACATCCCGCTGCTGAACATGATTTACGTGCTGGATGACACCAGCTGGCACATGGCGGCAATTGCCTCGTTGGCGGCCAACGTGCTGGTGTTCACCCTAATTTCGCTGTTCAGCAATCCCAGTCCCGAAGAGGCGAGTGCGGCCGAGGCCTGCGCAGTGGACAACGTTCGCCGCCCACAGCGTCGCGAGCTGCATGCCGCTTCACCCCAGGAGTTCGCCACTCAACTGGCCAAACCCCTGGGCGCGAAAGCTGCGCAGAAGGAAGTCGAACAGGCGCTGCGGGACCTTTATCTGCCGTTCGACGAGCGCCGGCCTTACGCCCTGCGGCGTTTGCGCGACCGTATCGAAGCCAATCTTTCAGGGCTGATGGGGCCAAGTGTGGCGCAGGACATGGTTGAGACGTTTCTGCCTTACAAGTCCGGCAGTGAGAACTATGTCACCGAGGATATTCACTTCATCGAAAGCCGCCTTGAGGATTACCACTCCCGCCTCACCGGCCTGGCTGCCGAGCTCGACGCCCTGCGCCGTTATCACCGCCAGACCCTGCAAGAGCTGCCGATGGGCGTGTGCTCCCTGGCCAAGGATCAGGAGATCCTGATGTGGAACAAGGCTATGGAAGAGCTGACCGGTATCGGCGCTCAGCGCGTTGTCGGGTCACGGCTCGAAACCATCGTTGATCCCTGGAAGCAGCTGCTGCTGGGGTTCATCAATGTCCCGGACGAGCACTTGCATAAGCAGCGCCTGGGCCTCGACGGTCAGACTCGCTGGCTCAATTTGCACAAGGCGGCCATTGATGAGCCGCTTGCGCCGGGCAACAGCGGGCTGGTGATTTTGGTCGAAGACCTGACTGACACGCAGATGCTGGAAGACAAACTGGTGCACTCCGAGCGTCTTGCGAGCATTGGTCGACTGGCTGCCGGTGTTGCCCACGAAATCGGCAACCCGATCACCGGCATCGCCTGCCTGGCGCAGAACCTGCGCGAAGAACGCGAAGAAGACGCCGAGCTGACGGAAATCAGCAGCCAGATCATCGAGCAGACCAAGCGCGTTTCCCGCATCGTGCAGTCGCTGATGAGCTTCGCCCATGCGGGCGGACATCAACACGCCGACGAACCGGTGTGCCTGGCAGAGGTGGCGCAGGATGCCATTGGTCTGCTGGCGTTGAACCGGCGCAATTTCGAAGTGCAGTTCTATAACCTGTGCAACCCGAACCACTGGGTGGACGGCGATCCACAGCGGCTCGCACAGGTGTTGATCAACCTGCTGTCAAACGCCCGCGACGCATCGCCCGCCGGCAGTGCGGTACGGGTGAAAAGCGAGGCTTCCGAACACACGGTCGACCTGATCGTGGAAGACGAAGGCAGCGGCATTCCGAAAGCCATCATGGACCGCTTGTTCGAACCTTTCTTCACCACCAAGGATCCGGGCGAAGGAACAGGACTGGGGCTCGCGCTGGTCTATTCCATCGTTGAAGAGCATTATGGACAAATCACCATCGACAGCCCGGCTGACCCCGAGCACCAACGCGGAACCCGAATTCGGGTGACCTTACCGCGACATGTCGAAGCGACGTCCGCCGTGAACTGAGACCGTCGAGAGAACCGAATCAATGCCTCACATTTTGATCGTGGAAGACGAAACCATCATCCGCTCCGCCCTGCGTCGACTGTTGGAACGTAATCAGTACCAGGTCAGCGAAGCCGGATCCGTGCAGGAAGCTCAGGAACGTTTCAGCATCCCTTCGTTTGACCTGATCGTCAGCGATTTACGTCTGCCCGGCGCACCCGGCACAGAGCTGATCAAGCTCGGCCAGGGCAAGCCGGTGCTGATCATGACCAGTTACGCCAGCCTGCGCTCGGCCGTGGATTCGATGAAAATGGGCGCGGTGGATTACATCGCCAAACCTTTCGACCACGACGAAATGCTTCAGGCCGTCTCACGCATTCTTCGTGATCGCCAGACGCTGCAAAGCATGCAGGCCGAACGCGCCGCCACCGCAAAAACGGCGACGGGCGACAAGTCCGGTCCGGACAACAGCAATGGTGAGATCGGCATCATCGGCTCCTGCCCGCCGATGCAGGACATGTACAGCAAGATCCGCAAAGTCGCGCCAACCGACTCCAACGTGCTGATTCAGGGAGAGTCCGGTACGGGCAAGGAACTGGTGGCCCGCGCGCTGCATAACCTTTCCCGTCGCGCCAAGGCCCCGATGATTTCGGTCAACTGTGCGGCGATCCCTGAATCCCTTATCGAATCCGAACTGTTCGGCCACGAAAAAGGCGCCTTCACCGGTGCCAGCGCCGGGCGTGCCGGTCTGGTCGAAGCGGCGGACGGCGGCACTCTCTTCCTCGATGAGATCGGCGAGCTGCCCTTGGAAGCTCAGGCGAGACTCCTGCGCGTCCTGCAGGAAGGCGAAATTCGCCGCGTGGGCTCGGTGCAGTCGCAGAAAGTCGACGTGCGCCTGATTGCAGCGACTCACCGAGACCTCAAGAGCCTGGCCAAAGTTGGCCAGTTCCGCGAGGACTTGTACTACCGCCTTCACGTGATCGCGCTGAAGCTGCCCGCATTGCGTGAACGCGGTGCGGACGTCAACGAGATCGCCAATGCGTTTCTGGCGCGGCAAAGCCTCAAGGCCGGCCGCAACGACCTGCGTTTTGCACCGGACGCCGAGCAGGCGATTCGGCACTATTCGTGGCCAGGCAACGTGCGGGAGCTGGAGAATGCGGTCGAGCGCGCGGTGATCCTGTGCGAAAGCCCGGACATTTCCGCGGAGCTGTTGGGCATCGATATCGAGCTGAGCGATCTCGACGTCAACGAGTTCATCGGCCTTGCCCCGCAAACGTCTGGCTCGTCGAGTTCCACCGCCGGCGAGCCAACCGAGGACTTGTCGCTGGAGGACTATTTCCAGCACTTCGTCCTGGAGCATCAGGACCACATGACCGAAACCGAGCTGGCGCGCAAGCTGGGCGTCAGCCGCAAATGCTTGTGGGAGCGTCGCCAGCGTCTGGGCATCCCGCGGCGCAAGACCGGAGTGGCCAGCGAAACGTGAGTCCGTCCCTGCGCGGGCTCTGGCACGCGGGTTACGGGGAATGTGAAAAAACTGTTACCTCAAAAACGGTGGCGTAACAAAACCGGGGCGTACGGTAACGAACCCCCGGTTTTTTTTCGCCTGCGCAAAATAGCGTCAATTTGCCACACCCTTGAATTCAAAGACCTGCAGCTCGTTTTGCAAAAGTTGGCACAGGTACTGCTATAGGTATTCGTACAAGAACAACAAAAATCAGTCACCTGAAACACCAACATAATAAAAACAAGACGAATCGACTCACGCATAACAAAAACAACACGGCGGAGGCGCAGCTAACTGATTCTTTTGGAGAGGCGTTGCATTTGGGACTTGTCCCGCAACCAGGCCGAGAACAACAAAAACTACCCTTAGGTAGAGCCTGAACTGGTTGGATCGATAGATCACTGCCGCACAGCGACCAAAGCAATCCGTTTGCTCTTGACTCCCGATTGGGAGGTTTCACAGGCGAAAGCCGTGAATTGGGCGGTCAACAAAAATAAAAAGCCCATCAGACAATAAAAATAAGAGCACGCACTTTGGGGGAGCTTCGGCTCCCCCAGTAGCATCTGCACTAAACACTTCCCCCCGCTCGACACCCCGCGCCACGCAGCGCATTTAGTACCCGCACGCACCCATCGCGCTGCCTCCTACACCATCCCCCGACTAAATGCTAGAATCCCCGCCCATCGTGCGGTCACTCTTCGAAATTGGCCGAATATTCCTTCAAACAGTGCCTCCCATGCTGAAGAAGCTGTTCCAGTCATTCCGTTCCCCACTGCGCAAGCCGCAGCAACATGTGCGCACAACGCCTGAAGTGCTCAGCAGCAGCCAGCATTCGTTGCAACGCAATCAATTCAGCCGCTATGCGGTGAACATCGTCGAGCGCCTGCAGACCGCCGGCTACCAGGCCTATCTGGTGGGCGGCTGCGTCCGCGACATGATGCTCGGCATCACTCCCAAGGATTTCGACGTCGCCACCAGTGCCACGCCCGAGCAGATCCGCGCCGAGTTTCGCAACGCCCGCATCATCGGCCGCCGCTTCAAATTGGTTCATATCCACTTCGGCCGTGAAATCATTGAAGTCGCGACGTTCCGCGCCAATCACCCGATCGACGACGAAGACGAAGACAGCAACCAGTCTTCACGCAACGAGAGCGGGCGCATTCTGCGTGACAACGTCTACGGCACCCTCGAAGACGACGCCCAGCGTCGCGACTTCACGATCAACGCCCTGTATTACGATCCGGTCACCGAGCGCGTCCTCGATTACGCCAATGGTGTGCACGACATCCGCAATCGCCTGATTCGTCTGATCGGTGATCCGCAGCAGCGTTATAAGGAAGACCCGGTGCGCATGCTGCGGGCCGTACGTTTCGCCGCCAAGCTGGATTTCGGTATCGAGAAGCACAGCGCCACGCCTATCCGCCCGCTGGCGCCCATGCTGCGCGACATCCCTTCGGCGCGTCTGTTTGAAGAAGTCCTGAAGCTGTTCCTCTCGGGTTACGCCGAAGCGACGTTCGAGATGCTCGTCGATCTCGAATTGTTCGAGCCCCTGTTTCCGGCCAGCTCCAAAGCGCTCGAATACAATCCGACCTATACCCACACGCTGATCAGCGAAGCGCTGGCCAACACCGATCTGCGCATCAAGCAGAACAAACCGGTCACTCCGGCGTTCCTGTTTGCCGCATTGCTGTGGCCTGCCCTGCCCGCTCGCGTGCTGCGTCTGCAAGAGCGCGGTATGCCGCCGATCCCGGCCATGCAGGAAGCGGCCCACGAACTGATCACCGAACAGTGCCAGCGGATCGCGATTCCGAAACGCTTCACCATGCCGATCCGCGAGATCTGGGACATGCAGGAACGTCTGCCCCGCCGTTCGGGCAAACGCGCCGACCTGCTGCTGGAAAACCCGCGCTTCCGTGCCGGCTACGATTTTCTGTTGCTGCGTGAACTGGCCGGCGAAGAAACCGACGGGCTGGGTGAATGGTGGACGGATTATCAAGACGCCAACGACTCCGAACGCCGCGACATGATTCGTGACCTGGGCAGCAAGCCAGACGCTACCGGCCAGGCTCCGCGCAAACGCCGTCGCAGCAGCAGCAGCGGCAAGCGCAAACGCGCCGGCGTCGACGGGGCGGAATAACACCCGATGATCGAGCGCGTTTACATCGGCCTGGGTAGCAACCTGGCCGACCCTGCCGAACAGTTGCGAGAAGCGATCAAGGCTATGGGCCTGTTACCGCAGAGCAGTCTGTCAGGCGTTTCCTCCTTTTATGTCAGCGACTCGCTGTTGCCGGGTCAGCCGCGTTACACCAATGCGGTCGCGGCGCTCGACACGTCGCTCCCCCCTCTCACGCTGCTTGATGCCTTGCAGGGCATCGAAAACGATCAGGGCCGCGAACGCCTCGAACGCTGGGGGCCGCGCACGCTGGACCTCGACATCTTGCTGTTCGGCGATCGCCTCATCGATGAGCCGCGCCTGAAGGTGCCGCACTATCAGATGCAGGTGCGCGCGTTTGTGCTGTACCCACTGGCCGAGCTGGCGCCGGGGATCACCTTCGCCGATGGCCGCGCGCTGAATGATTTGCTTGCCCAGTGCCCGTTCGAAGGCCTGGAGCGATTGCCGAGCTGACGCCTTTCTGCAGGTACGTTCAAACCGGTAACACCCGGAATTGACTTCCCGCCCCCTCCTCACGAAGATAAGCGTCCCAAAGCCGGGCGACCGGCCACAAGGCGCGGATCAGGCCGTTGCAAACATCGCGAAACGACGATGTGCCTGCCTCCCAAGATGAATCACGCGTTGCTCGCCGCAGTATTCACAGCGCCTGAATGAGGACTTTCCATGCCCGATATCACCGTTACGTCCCTGCTGGCTCTGAAGCAAAAAGGTGAAAAAATCACCATGCTGACCTGCTACGACGCGACTTTTGCCCACACCGCCAGCCAGGCCGGCGTGGAAGTGCTGCTGGTCGGCGACTCGCTGGGCATGGTCCTTCAGGGCCACGACAGCACGCTGCCCGTCACCACCGCTGAAATGGCGTACCACGTGGCCGGCGTCAAACGCGGCAACCAGGGCGCGCTGATTCTGGTGGATCTGCCGTTCATGTCCTACGCCACCCCCGAGCAGACCTTTGCCAACAGCGCCACGCTGATGCAAGCGGGTGCGCACATGGTCAAGATCGAAGGCGCGGCGTGGCTTGCCGACTCGATCCGGCTGCTGGCCGAGCGCGGCGTTCCGGTGTGTGCGCACATGGGCCTTACGCCTCAAGCGGTCAACGTGCTGGGCGGCTATAAAGTGCAGGGTCGTCTGGAGTCGCAGGCGCGGCAAATGCGGGCCGACGCGATTACCCTTGAGCAGGCCGGCGCCGCGATGATTCTGCTGGAATGCGTGCCGAGCGAGCTGGCTCAGGAAATCACCCACGCCGTGAAGATTCCGGTAATCGGTATTGGCGCCGGCAGCGCCACAGACGGTCAGGTGCTGGTGCTTCATGACATGCTGGGGCTGTCGATCACCGGCCGCGTGCCCAAGTTCGTGAAGAATTTCATGGCCGGTCAGCCGGACATTCAGTCAGCGATTGGCGCGTATGTCAGCGCGGTCAAGGACGTCAGCTTCCCCGCTCCAGAACACGGATTCTCGGCATGAACACAGTTAAAACCGTTCGCGAGTTGCGCGCCGTCGTTGCCCGCGCACGCAGCGAAGGCAAGCGCATCGCCCTGGTGCCCACCATGGGCAACCTGCACAGCGGCCATATCGCCCTGGTCACTAAAGCCGTTCAACGGGCTGATTTCGTGATCGCCAGCATCTTCGTCAACCCGCTTCAATTTGGTCCCACCGAAGACCTTGCGTCGTACCCGCGCACTCTCGCCGCCGATCAGGAGCAATTGCTCCAGGCCGGCTGCCACCTGCTGTTCACGCCGACGGTCGATGAAATGTACCCCCATGGCATGGCTGATCAGACCATCGTGCGGGTGCCGGTGGTGTCCGAAGGACTGTGTGGCGGCAGCCGTCCCGGTCACTTCGACGGCGTTTCGACGGTGGTCAGCAAGCTGTTCAACATGGTGCAGCCGGACATCGCGATTTTCGGTCAGAAGGATTTCCAGCAACTGGCCGTCGTCAATGCGCTGGTGCGTGACCTGAACATGCCCATTCAAATCATCGGCGAACCCACCGTGCGTGCCGCCGATGGCCTGGCCCTGTCGTCGCGCAATGGCTACCTGACTGAAGACCAGCGCGCTACAGCGCCTGCGTTGTACCGCGTGATCAAACAGATCGGCACGGCATTGCAGAATGGCGAACAGGATCATCAGCAGTTGATCGGCGATGGCGTCAAAGCCCTGGAAGCCGCGGGCTTCCGTCATGATTACCTGGAGATTCGCAACGCAGTCAGCCTGCGTCCTGCGACCCCGGATGATCATGATCTGGTGGTGCTGGGCGCGGCGTTCATGGGCAAGACGCGCCTGATCGACAACCTGCATCTGGTCAGGGAATAACCTGCCCGCCCGGCTGAAGAACGCATCCGGTCACGTGTAAAGCAAAAGTCACGTGATCGGATGACCATCTGCGCCTATGCTCACTGCGCGAAACCGAGTGTGAAGCGCAGGCCTCGGCCTTTGCAGGGCCCTGGCGATGAACTTAGCCACACCCGCAATGCCATACCGATACAGTTCGTGTCAGACCAGCAACTCTACTCCGTGAGAAAAAGTACCGAGCAAAGGTAAAGCAAGGCGCAGACATCGGCGTTGCCGGGGACTAGTCTCTGATGCGTCCACGAATTCATGTCCAATCCTGCTTTTCAGTGTCCAAAAGGCAGTTCAAGTACAAGGAAACCCGCAGCGATGGCGTACTACCGCACTCCTCATGACGTCACTACCCTGCCCGCCTGGCAGGCGCTCAAAGATCACCGCCAAGCGATGCAAAATTTCAGCATGCGCGAAGCATTCAACGCAGACCCCAAGCGTTTCGACGAATTCACGCTCAGCAGTGCCGGTCTGTTCCTCGACTATTCGAAGAACCTGATCACTGCCGAGACCCGTCAGTTGCTGGTCAATCTGGCCAATGAAGTCGGCCTGAAAGACGCCATCAAGGCGCAGTACGACGGCGAGCTGGTCAACGCTTCTGAAGGTCGCCCTGCGCTGCACACCGCCCTGCGTCGTCCGGTGGGCGACAAGCTGCTGGTCAACGGCGTCAACGTGATGCCGGAAGTGCACAAGGTGCTGAACCAGATCACGGATCTGGTCGGGCGCATCCACGACGGCCTGTGGCGCGGCTACACCGAAAAGCCGATCACCGACGTGGTCAATATAGGCATCGGCGGCTCGTTTCTGGGCCCTGAGCTGGTGTCCGAAGCGCTGTTGTCTTACGCGCAGAAAGGCGTTCGCTGCCATTATCTGGCGAACATCGACGGCACCGAGCTGCACGAGCTGACTCAGAAGCTGCGCGCCGAGACCACGCTGTTCATCGTTTCGTCCAAGACCTTCACCACCCTCGAAACCCTGAAGAACGCCACCGCTGCCCGCGCCTGGTACCTCGCCCAAGGTGGGTCCGAAGCCGAGCTGTATCGTCACTTCATCGCGGTGTCGAGCAACAACGCCGCGGCGGTTGCGTTCGGGATTCGTGAAGAAAACATCTTCCCGATGTGGGACTGGGTCGGCGGCCGTTACTCGCTGTGGTCGGCCATCGGCCTGCCTATTGCGCTGGCGATCGGCATGTCCAACTTCAAGGAGCTGTTGTCCGGCGCCTACACCATGGATCAGCACTTCCAGAACGCCGAGTTCGAAGAGAACATGCCGGTGCTGCTGGGCTTGCTGGGTATCTGGTATGGCAATTTCTGGGGCGCGCAAAGCCACGCGATCCTGCCGTACGACCATTACCTGCGCAACATCACCAAGCACCTGCAACAGCTGGACATGGAATCCAACGGCAAGAGCGTTCGCCAGGACGGCGTGCCGGTCAAAACTGACACGGGCCCGGTCATCTGGGGCGGCGTTGGCGCGAACGGCCAGCATGCATACCACCAGTTGCTGCACCAGGGCACCCAGATGATCCCGGCCGACTTCATTGTGCCGATCGTCAGCTTCAACCCGGTGTCGGACCACCACCAATGGCTGTACGCCAACTGCCTGTCCCAGAGCCAGGCTTTGATGCAGGGTAAAACCCGCCCCGAAGCCGAAGCAGAACTGCGCGCCAAGGGCGTACCGGAAGACGAAGTGCAGCGCGTCGCGCCGCATAAGGTCATTCCGGGCAACCGTCCAAGCAACACCATTGTCGTCGAGCGCATCAGCCCTCGCCGCCTTGGCGCGCTGGTCGCGATGTACGAGCATAAAGTGTTCGTGCAAAGCGTGGTCTGGGGCACGAATGCCTTCGACCAATGGGGCGTTGAACTGGGCAAGGAGCTGGGCAAAGGCGTTTACAGCCGCCTTGTCGGCACCGACGAAACTGTCGCTGAAGACGCTTCGACCCAGGGCCTGATCAACTACTTCCGCGGTCGTCACCGCGGCTGATCTGCCGTCCTGTAACACCCTCGAAACCCGCTCTCTCGCAAGAGGCAGCGGGTTTCGTGTTTCTGGGTTTCTCAGTCTTCTATGTCGGGAAGCACCGTCGGGTCGAGTTGAACGGTGTGCTGCGCCGGATTGCGCACGCCAAGGAACTGATCGTCACGCGGCCCTTCCTTGGGACCGACGCGGCGCAGGTGCATCAACGATCCGCACCAAGGACATTGCGCAGTCAGACGATTCACCCGCAGCCGTCCGGTCTGGCTGATTTCAAGATAGTGCCGGGAGCCGAAGAAATGCTCGAACTTGCGTCGACGGAGCAAGGCTGACAGTGCGACGGCCATCACCGCAACGATGAATGAAAACATGAACAACGTTGACCACGAGCTCTGCCGCCCAATGGCGGCTGGAACAGGGTGAAGTACAGCCCGATCAGGCTGGCGATTCCCGTGATATACCCAAAGACAGAGGCGTTGCGGCTGTCGAGGCTGCGCCCGCCAAACGCCGGATGGCGCTCAATGTGCAATTGCTCGGGTGTGAAGGTGGGGCGCTCGTTGTGACTGATGTTCACGTTGGCGCCACGAAAGTCGCCGACGCCGACGTTCAGGCTGTGGTCGCCGCTTTAATCGCCATGATTGTCGTCTGGCAAAGGGGGGCTCCTGGGAAATGGACGCTGAAATGGCCGGCGATTGTCCCTGCCTTCACACTTGACAAAAATCAGCCGCTTCCCGGGTTTGAGTGGGAACCTGAGACACTTCCTGTCATATGTTTTCCGTAGGAGCCATCCGCAGACCGGTCCAGGGATGGGGGGCGTTTGATCGCCATCGCTGCAGCATCCGGGCGACAAAGGGCTTAAATTATCATCGTCATTCATGCAACCATGCTCTCCCTTGATCCGGCTGCCCGCGCTGTTTTCTTCACCTTTTCAAGCCCGGGCCGGCGCCGCGTCGCACACCACTGAGGATTCGCACCATGCAAGATGTCGTAATCGTTGCCGCCACCCGCACTGCGGTGGGCAGTTTCCAGGGTTCGCTGGCGCATATTCCTGCAGTGGATCTCGGCGCTACCGTTATCCGTCAACTGCTGGCGCAGACCGGTCTGGACGGTGCGCAAGTCGATGAGGTGATCATGGGCCAGGTGCTGACGGCGGGTGCCGGGCAGAATCCTGCACGTCAGGCTGCGATCAAGGCGGGCTTGCCGTTCACAGTGCCCGCCATGACGCTGAACAAGGTCTGTGGCTCGGGCCTCAAGGCGCTGCATCTGGGGGCCCAGGCGATTCGTTGCGGTGACGCGGAGGTGATCATCGCTGGTGGCCAGGAAAACATGAGCCTGTCCAACTATGTGATGCCGGGCGCGCGGACCGGTCTGCGCATGGGCCACGCGACGATGGTCGACACGATGATCAGCGACGGTCTGTGGGACGCTTTCAACGATTACCACATGGGCATCACTGCCGAGAACCTGGCCGAGAAATACGATATCAGCCGTGAGGCGCAGGATGCGTTTGCTGCTGCGTCGCAACAGAAAGCTGCGGCGGCCATCGAGGCCGGGCGCTTCGTGGATGAAATCACCCCGGTCCTGATTCCTCAGCGCAAAGGCGATCCGCTCTCTTTCAGCATCGACGAGCAGCCACGTGCGGGCACCACTGCTGAATCACTGGGCAAGCTCAAGCCGGCGTTCAAAAAGGACGGCTCGGTCACGGCAGGCAATGCGTCATCGCTGAACGACGGTGCGGCGGCGGTCATTCTGATGAGCGCCCGCAAAGCGGAAGAACTGGGCTTGCCGGTGCTGGCGCGGATTGCGGCTTACGCGAACGCGGGTGTTGACCCGGCGATCATGGGCATCGGCCCGGTGAGCGCAACCCGCCGCTGCCTGGACAAGGCGGGTTGGTCGCTGGAGGAGCTCGATCTGATCGAAGCCAACGAAGCCTTCGCCGCCCAGTCATTGTCGGTTGGCAAGGAACTGGGCTGGGACATGGACAAGGTCAACGTCAACGGCGGCGCCATCGCCATCGGCCACCCGATCGGCGCATCGGGCTGCCGCGTGCTGGTGACCCTGCTGCACGAAATGATCAAGCGCGACGCGAACAAAGGCCTGGCGACGCTGTGCATTGGCGGCGGACAAGGCGTGGCGCTGGCGTTGGCCCGGCCATAACAGCCTGGCCGAGACGCAAGTGTAGGACCAGTCCCACTAAACGCCGCGGTCAGTCAGTGGGACCGGCTTCAGCCGGGAAGAGGCCGGCGTGAACACCCTCACTATCGCGGTGTGACGCCTGACGCATTCCCGGCTAAAGCCAGTCCCACTAAAAGCACGCGGTCAGTCAATGGGGCCTGCGTCACATGGAAATCACTGCCAGCCAAACCTGCGGACATAAAACCCCTTCACCGCCTGGGTCAGCACCACGTACCCGATCAGGATCAGCGGCAGGATGGCGAAGTACAGCGGGGGCAGTGCCTGCAGTTTGAAGTAGTGCGCCAACGGGCCCATCGGGAGGAAGATGCCCACGGCCATGATCACCCCGGTCATCACCATCAACGGCATCGCCGCGCGGCTTTGCAGGAACGGGATTTTCGGCGTGCGGATCATGTGCACGATCAGCGTCTGCGTCAGCAGGCCCACGACAAACCAGCCCGACTGAAACAGCGTCTGATGCTCTGGCGTGTTGGCGCCGAACACGTACCACATCACCGCAAACGTGGTGATGTCGAAGATCGAACTGATCGGCCCGAAAAACAGCATGAAGCGTCCTACATCCGCAGGCTGCCAACGCTGAGGTTTTTTCAGCAGTTCCTCATCGACGTTATCGAACGGAATGGCAATCTGGGAAATGTCGTACAGCAGGTTCTGCACCAGCAGGTGCATTGGCAGCATCGGCAGAAACGGGATGAACGCACTGGCGACCAGCACCGAGAACACGTTGCCGAAGTTGGAACTGGCCGTCATCTTGATGTACTTGAGCATGTTGGCGAAGGTCCGGCGCCCTTCCAGCACACCCTCCTCCAGCACCATCAGGCTCTTCTCCAGCAAAATAATGTCGGCGGCTTCCTTGGCGATGTCCACCGCTGTGTCCACGGAAATACCGATGTCGGCCGTGCGCAGCGCAGGCGCGTCGTTGATGCCGTCGCCCATGAAACCCACCACGTGCCCGTTGGCCTTGAGCAGCCGTACGATGCGCTCCTTGTGGGAAGGCGTCAGCTTGGCGAACACATTGGTCGTTTCGACCGCGACCGCCAGCTCAGCGTCGCTCATGCGCTCGATATCACCACCCAGCAGCAGGCCCTGACGCTCCAGACCGACTTCGCGGCAGATCTTCGCGGTGACGCGCTCGTTGTCGCCGGTCAGCACTTTCACCGCCACGCCATGCTCGGCCAGCGCTTTAAGCGCCGGCGCCGTGCTTTCCTTCGGTGGATCGAGAAACGCGACATAGCCGATCAGGGTCAGGTCGCTTTCGTCTGCCAGGCCGTAGGTGTCGCGGCCCGCCTCCATAGGACGCGCGGCCACAGCCACGACGCGCAGGCCTTCTTCGTTGAATGCAGCGGTGACGTTCAGAATGCGCTCGAGCAGCTCAGGCGTGAGCGCTTCTTCGGCATCGCCATGGCGCACGCGGTTGCACACGCTCAGCACCTCTTCCAGCGCGCCTTTGCAGATCAACAGATGCGGTTCGCGCTGCTGTTGCACCACCACCGACATGCGCCGGCGATTGAAGTCGAACGGGACCTCATCGACTTTGCTGAACGCAGTGCCGACTTGCAGCTCGCGGTGAATCTCGACGTGCTCCAGCACCGCGACGTCCAGCAGGTTTTTCAGCCCGGTCTGGTAGTAGCTGTTGAGGTAGGCCATTTCCAGAACGTCGTCGGACTCATCGCCCCAGACGTCAACATGCCGTGCCAGAAAAATCTTGTCCTGGGTCAGCGTGCCGGTCTTGTCGGTGCACAGCACGTCCATGGCGCCGAAGTTCTGGATGGCGTCGAGGCGCTTGACGATGACTTTCTTGCGCGACAGGAACACCGCGCCCTTGGCCAGCGTCGAGGTGACGATCATCGGCAGCATTTCCGGCGTCAGGCCGACCGCAATGGACAGCGCGAACAGCAGCGCTTCCATCCAGTCGCCCTTGGTGAAGCCGTTGATGAACAGCACCAGCGGCGCCATCACGAACATGAAGCGGATCAGCAGCCAGCTGACTTTGTTGACCCCGGCCTGAAACGAGGTCGGCGCACGATCGGTAGCGCTGACCCGCTGCGCCAGTGCGCCGAAATAAGTGTTGTTGCCGGTCGCCAGAATGACGCCCGTCGCCGCGCCGGACACCACGTTGGTGCCCATGAACAGGATGTTTTCCAGGTCCAGCGGGTTACCCGTGTCGACGTCCTGACGCCGCGCGAATTTCTCCACCGGCATGGATTCGCCGGTCATCGCGGCCTGGCTGACGAACAGGTCCTTGGCGCTCAGCACGCGACAGTCCGCAGGGATCATGTCGCCGGCAGACAGCACGATGAGGTCGCCCGGTACCAGTTGCTTGATCGGCAGCTCGATTCGTTTTTGCGTTGCGTTATCGGCAGCGTCGAACGTGCTGTCGGCGCGGCGCATGACGGTCGCGGTGTTGCTGACCATCGCTTTCAGCGCGTCGGCGGCCTGATTGGAGCGCGCCTCCTGCCAGAAACGCAGCAGTGTGGAGAGCACGACCATGGAGAAGATCACCGTGGCGGCTTTCATGTCTTCGGTCAGCCACGAGATGAACGCCAGCAGCGTCAGTAGCAGGTTGAACGGGTTTTTGTAGCAGTGCCACAGGTGCACCCACCATGGCAGGGGCTGTTCGTGCTCGACTTCGTTGAGGCCGTATTGCTCGCGCAGGCTTTGCGCTTCGGTTTCGGTGAGACCGTCGGCGTGGCTGCTCAGGCGCGCGAGCAATTCAGGCACATCGCTGCTGGCGCCCCGGGTCAGGGTTTGCGCGAGGGTGGGCGGCACTTCGCGGCTGACGGTTGCGTCGGTCACGCTGTCGAGCGTCGCCAGCCGACGAAAGTGCCGGCCGAGTTTGCGGGTGCGGACGAAGTCTGCGAGGAATTCTTTCAGGAGGGTGTACTTCATGGTTATGTCCC
This sequence comes from Pseudomonas sp. Ps21-P2, assembly GCF_039672565.1. Taxonomy (NCBI): domain Bacteria; kingdom Pseudomonadati; phylum Pseudomonadota; class Gammaproteobacteria; order Pseudomonadales; family Pseudomonadaceae; genus Pseudomonas; species Pseudomonas sp. Ps21-P2. Next base: position 249,928 of record NZ_JBDFPL010000010.1, on the reverse strand, counting down.
CTGGACTGAAGGCTGCTGGAGCTGAAAGCACAGGAACCTTGAGCGGGTACGGCCGACCTCAGGCGCCGCGCTCGTTCATGAGCAGGCGCCGCAGGTTGGCCCGCGCAGCAAAAGCCGCGCGCGTCCGATGCGCAGACGAACGACAGACGCGTCGGTCATCACGCAGGATTGGGCGTCAGGGAAAGGACAGGACAGCGGGCTCTGATCAGAGTCCGCCGGCACTGCCGCTTCTCACGTTGTCGGCGAGATAGCGGCAGTGAAAAAGACTGCGCGTTATCGTGCCGAGGATTGGCCGGTCGTCATCACCGGCTGACGTCTGTCACTCGAACAAGTACCCACTGTGGGTCTCCGCATTGGTTGAAAACGGGCGAAGCATACGCCCGGGTTTTATGAGAGTAAATCGCCAGTACGGAGGGTGTGGGGGTTTTGCAGAAGTCTTCAGGAACGGTTCAGGAACCGGGGATGACGCCCCTTGCAGGGGTGAGCTTGCTCGCACATGCGTCATATCTGAGACCCCAAGGTTGAACTGATTCACCTCAGTTTCTGTAGGAGTGAGCTTGCTCGCGATGGCGTTATGTCTGCGAAGAGGATGTCGTCTGACACGCCGCTATCGCGAGCAAGCTCACTCCTACAGTGGTTTGCAGCGAGGGCAGTGCGAAAGTCCGTAGAAGCTTGCTGGCGAACAGGCGGCAACACCGGCATTGGCCTTGCTGATAAACTCGCACGCCCTCATTCCTGCCCCAAGGCCGAGCATGTCTTCGTTGAATCAGGCGCTCAGCGTCGCCCTCGATAATCGTCAAACCCTGCTGGCGGAACTGCACGCCCAAGGCACCGACTGTTATCGCCTGTTCCACGGCAGCCAGGAAGGCGCGAGCGGGCTGACGGTCGACCGCTACGGCCCGCAACTGCTGGTGCAGAGTTTCCACAACAGCCTGGATCTTGATTCGCTGCTGGCGCTGCATACTGCCGTCAATGCACGTCTGGGTCTGGAGCTGTTGCTGGTCTACAACGACCGCTCCCAGGGCAACTCGCGCGTTGACCGGACTGACCCGATCTATAAAGCCGACGACGCTGCGCTGGCCGATCTGGTCGGCCATGAGTGGGGCCTGAATTACCGGGTGCGCGGTCGTCATGCCGGGCAGGATCCATTGCTGTTTCTCGACCTGCGCAACGCCCGTGGTTGGGTCAAGCAACATGCCGCCGGCAAGAGCGTGCTCAATCTGTTCGCCTACACCTGCGGCGTCGGCCTGAGCGCAGCGGCGGGTGGCGCGCGCGAGGTGTGCAACCTGGATTTCGCCGAGGGCAACCTGGCGGTCGGGCGCGAGAACGGCCTGCTCAATCCGCAGCTGCCGACGATGCAGTTCGTCCAGTCCGATTACTTCCCGGCCATTCGCCAACTGGCCGGGCTGCCCATCGCTTCCCGTCGCGGCCACAAGCTGCCGAGTTACGTACGCCTTGAGCAACGCCAATACGATCTGGTCCTGCTGGACCCGCCGGCCTGGGCCAAGAGCGCCTTCGGCACGGTGGATCTGCTGCGCGATTACCAAAGCCTGCTGAAGCCCGCGCTGCTGACCACCGCCGAAGACGGCGTGCTGATCTGCTGCAACAATCTGGCGAAAGTCAGCCTGGACGACTGGCGCGAGCAAGTGTTGCGATGCGCGAGCAAGATCGGCCGCCCCGTGCGCGACTGCCAGGTGCTGACCCCGGGCGCCGACTTTCCGTCACAGGATCAACAGCCCCCGCTCAAGACATTGATCTTGCAGCTGTGATGCTCAAACGAGCCTGAGGAAATTTCCCACACGGATTGAAGCGACTGGATTCGGAACCAGATTGGCGTGCCATACTCCAAGGACCTCCTATCGAGAGAGTCGGCGACCTACATGCCCAAAGGATTGAAACGCGCCATCGGCGCCCTGCTGGCCGTCTTCGCCATTTACAGCGTGCTGGGGTTTCTGATCCTGCCAGGCGTTGCATTGCGAATCATCAATCAACAGCTGGCCAATTACAGCACGGTGCCGGCCAGGCTCGACCGCCTCGAACTCAACCCCTACAGCCTTGAGGTCACCTTGTGGGGCCTGAACATCGGGGCACCGGGCAAGGAGCAAATCGGTTTCGCACGGCTTTACGCCAACCTGCAAATCGACAGCCTTTGGACCAAGGCTCTGCACCTCAAGGCCGTCGAACTCGACAAACCCAAGACCGAGCTGCTGTTCGCCAAGGACGGAACGCTCAACCTTGCCGGCCTGTTCAAGCTGCCCGCCAGCGAACCCGCAACACCAGACGAACCTCCAGGCAAGCCATTTCCGCTGCGTATCGGCGAGATCAAGCTGGCCGACGGTTACGTGCATTTCCAGGACATGCGCCCCAGCGAGCCCATCGAGTTTCTCTACGACGCGCTGAATTTCGAGCTGAAAAACCTCAGTACACTGCCGGAAGACAACGCCGACATGACCCTCGTCGCCGCCGGTCCTGAAGGCGGTCAGATCGACTGGGTCGGGCGCATCAGCCTGGTGCCGATCGCGTCGGAAGGCACGCTCAAAGTCACCGACGGCAAGATGAAAGTCTGGTGGCCCTACGTACGCGATGCCCTGCCGCTGGTGCTCAAAGACGGGGTACTCAATTTCAACACCCACTACACACTCAGCCTGGCCAAGGAGACCGAGCTGCTGCTGGACAACACGTCCTTGAGCGTCGCGCCCTTCGCCATCGATGCCCCGGACGGCAGACCGCTGGCTCGCCTGAAAAAACTGAGCGTGAGCGAGACGTCGATCGATCTGGCCAAGCAGTTGGTGACCGTCGGCAAGATTCGCAGCGAAGGCCTGGAAACCTGGGCGACGCGTGAGTCAGACGGTGAGCTGGACTGGCAGAAGCTGTTCGCCAGCCAGCCTTCTAAGGCGCAGGCGAAAAAGGTTGAGGCTGAAAAACAGCAGCCCGCCACCGCGAGCAGCGCTGAAACCACCGCCAGCGCAAAACCAGCGGCGCCGAGCAAGCCGTGGCAGGTGTTGCTGCGCGATACGCAGCTGCGCGACTACCGCATTCACCTCACCGACAAGGTGCCTAAAGAGCCTGTCGCGATTGATGTCGGTCCGCTGAACCTCGACCTGACCGGCTTCGACAGCCTCAACAAGTCGCCCTTCAAACTCAAGCTCGACACCGGCGTGGGCAAGCAAGGCAAGCTGACCGCCGACGGCGAGGTGAATCTGGCGCCGGTTCGCGCCAATCTCAACGTCACCACCCGCGACATCGACCTGCGTGTCGCGCAGTCCTACGTCACGCCGTTCATTCGTCTGGAAGTCCGGAGCGGCATGCTCAACAGCGATCTGGCGGTCGACCTGAAAAGCACCGAGCCCTTGGCGCTGGGCATTACCGGCAAGGCGCAGGTCGACCAGTTGCACACCCTCGACACCCTCAAGTCGCGGGATTTCGTGAAGTGGCAACGGCTGAATGTCGACGGCCTGAATTTCCAGCTCGGCGACAGCCTGACCATCGCCACGATCAACATTGATCAACCCTATGCCCGATTCATGATTGCCGACGATCGCTCGACCAATATCGACGACCTGCTGATTCCTCAGCCTGCTGATCAACCCCCTGCCACGCCGAGAGCCAAGGCTGCCGCCAGCAGCGAAAAGCCGATAGGCATTCGCATTGGCGAGGTCAACATCACCAACGGGTCGGCCAATTTTGCCGACTTCAGCCTCACGCCAAACTTTGCCACGGCCGTGCAGCAGCTCAACGGTAAGATCGGCACGCTGGATAACCGCCAGGACAAACCGGCGACGGTGAATATCAACGGCAAGGTGGATCGTTATGCGCCGGTGACCATCAAGGGCGCGCTGAACCCGTTCAACCCGATGGCTAGTCTGGATATCGCTACCAGCTTCAAACGCGTGGAACTGACCACGTTGACGCCCTACTCCGGCAAGTTCGCCGGGTATCGCATCCGCAAGGGGCGTTTGAATCTGGACCTGCATTACCTGATCACCAAAGGCCAGCTCAAAGCCGAGAACAAGGTGGTGGTCGAGCAGCTGCAATTGGGCGAGAAGGTCGACAGTCCGGACGCGGTGAATCTGCCGCTGAAACTGGCGATCGCCCTGCTCAAGGACACCGATGGCAAGATTTCCATCGAGCTGCCCGTAACGGGCGATCTCAACAATCCGCAGTTCAGCGTGATGCCGATTGTCTGGCAGACCCTGCGCAATCTGGTGGTGAAGGCAGCGGCGGCGCCGTTCAAATTCATCGGCGGATTGATCAGCGGCGGTGGCGGCTCTGAAGACCTGGGTACGGTGGCCTTCGCGCCAGGGGTTGATGAGTTGAGCCCTGAAGCCATGGCGTCGCTGGACAAGCTGGCGGCGGGATTGAAAGCGCGTCCGGCGTTGCGCCTGGAGATTGAAGGCACCAGCGCTGAAGCGAGCGATGGGCCACTGATTGCCCAACAGCGCCTGGAGCGCGAATACCAGAGCACGTACTACAAGATTCTCCAGCGCCGTGGCGACAAGGTGCCGGCGCAGGCGAGCGATTTGACCGTGCCTGCTGACGAGAAGGCGCCGATGCTCGAGGGGATTTATCGCACGCGCCTGAAACAGCAGCCGCCGGCCGAGTGGGTGAATCTGGGCAAGGAAGAGCGTCAGAACAAGCTGCGCGAGGCGGTGCTCAAATCCTGGAGTTCGAGCGCGCTTCTGTTGCGTCAGCTCGGTCAGGCGCGGGCCGGAAGCATCAAGGACTATCTGGTCGACAAGGGCCAACTGGCAGACGAGCGGGTGTATTTCATCGACACCACCCTCGGCAAACCGGAAAAGGACGGCCGCGTCATCAGCCCCCTGCACCTCGACAGCGAGTAATGATTTTGAGAAATGCGATAACGAGGGTGGCGTTGGTTCTCGGTGTGACAGCGCTGGCTGGCGTTGCCCAGGCGGATACGTTGCGCTGCGGCAGCCAGTTGATCAGCGTGGGCGACCGGATGTTTGAAGTGCAGCAGAAATGCGGCCAACCGGTCAGCCAGGAGATCATCGGCTACAAGGAGACCGTCAATCACTACCGCCAGGTGGATCAGGTGCAGGTTCAGGAATGGATCTACGGCCCGAGCAACGGGATGTACCAGTACCTGAGATTCGAAGGCGGGCAGTTGGTGAGGATTGATAGCAAACGCGGGAGGTGATGGCGCCTCCTTGTGGGACCGGCTTTAGCCGGGAAGAGGCCCGGGTGAACACCATGCATTTTTGGTGTAATACCCGACGCTTTCCCGGCTGAAGCCGGTCCTACAAAGGAAGAGGCCAGTCTACCGGCCATCAACCATCAGCCATCAACGCTCGTGCAATGCCTCGGCGCGGGCTTTCAGCACGGGTTTGAGCAGGTAGCTCAGGATGGTTTTCTTGCCGGTGATGATGTCCACCGAGGCGACCATGCCGGGGATGATCAGCAGCGGGTGCTCATCAGTACCGAGGTGGCTGCGGTCGGTGCGCAGTTTGATCACGTAGAAGGTGTTCTTCTTCTCTTCGTCCTGAATGGTGTCAGCACCGATCTGCTCCAGCTTGCCTTTCAGCCCGCCGTAGATCGTGTAGTCATAGGCCGTGAACTTGATCATCGCTTCCTGCCCCGGGTGCAGGAAGGCGATGTCTTGCGGACGAATGCGCGCTTCTACCAACAGCGTGTCATCCAGCGGCACCACTTCGGCAATGTCGCTGCCCGGCTGGATAACGCCGCCGACGGTGTTGACCAGCATCTGTTTGACCACGCCGCGCACCGGCGATGTCACCATCGTGCGATTAACGCGGTCTTCAAGGCCCTTGGCCGTCGACTGCGCTTTCGAAAGATTGGTGCGCGCTTCGTTCAGTTGGGTAAGCGCGTCGCTGCGAAATTTGCCACGGGTTTCATCGATCTTGCGCTGCACTTCGGCAATCGCCGCCTGTGCGCGAGGGATCGCCAGCGTGGTGCCGTCGAGCTGACCACGGGTTTCCACCTCGGAGCGTTTCAGCCGCAGGATGTCCACCGGCGACACGGCGCCTTGGGACACCAACGGCTCGGACATGCCGATCTCCTGGCGCAACAGGGCCAGGCTGCTGCGGTATTGCTCCTGCTTGGAGCCGAATTCACGCAATTCCTGCTGACGCTGAATCAATTGCTGCTGCAAACCACCAATCTCATCCACCAGTTGCTGACGGCGGCTTTTGTACAGCGACTCTTCGTTGGCTGCCTGATTCGGCACCAGCTTGCGCGCTTCGGCGCTGATGTTCAGCGGACGGTCATCGACCTCGGCGCTCAGACGCTCAACGCGCAGCTGCATGGCCAGACGATCAGCCTCGGTTTCGCCAACGTTGGACGCAAAGCGCGTGTCGTCGAGACGAATCAGCGGGGCGCCGGCGTCGACGATCTGGCCGTCGTGGGCGTAGATCTGCGCGACGATGCCGCCTTCCAGGTTCTGGATTTTCTGGATCTTGGTCGACGGAATGGCCTTGCCCTCGCCCTTCGTCACTTCATCGATCACGGCGTAGTTAGCCCAGACCAGCAAGAAGACGAAGAACAGGATCACGGCCCAGATGGTCAGCCGCACGATGCGCGGGGCGTCGTCGACCAAAGCCTTTTTGACTTCCGGCAGCGCCTGGCCTTCGAGAGAAGGCGAGCCTTTGAAATAGCCGAAAATGCCGCCACCGGAGTTTTGACCTGACTTAAGCAACACTGATCTGCCCCTTCTTCAACGCTTCCATAACGGCGGCTTTCGGGCCGTCGGCCACGATCTGGCCGCGGTCGATGACCACCAAGCGATCAACCAGGCTGAGCAACGAAGCTCGGTGTGTCACAAGAATCACGGTCTTTTTCTCGATGACGCCATGCAGGCGCTGCTTCAAACGTTCTTCGCCGGTGTTGTCCATGGCGCTGGTGGGCTCGTCGAGCAACAGGATCGGCGGATCGAGCAACAAGGCCCGCGCCAGGGCAACGTTCTGTCGCTGACCACCGGACAAATTCTGCCCGCGCTCACCCACTTGCAGCTCGTAGCCCTGGGGATGCAGGCTGGCGAATTCGTGCACGCCGGCTAATTCAGCGGCCTGCAGCACCATTTCGTCGTCCACGTAACGCGCGCCGGAAATCAGGTTGTCGCGCAGCGTGCCCGACAACAGTTGTATGTCCTGGGCGACGTAGCCGATGTTGTGGCGCACTTCGCTGACGTCGATCTGGCGAATGTCGACGCCATCCACCAGCAGCGAGCCTTCATCCGGCTGATACAAACCGACCAGCAGTTTGGCCAGGGAGCTTTTCCCCGACCCGCTACGGCCGATGATGCCGACCTTCTCGCCCGGGCGGATCACCAGATTGATGTTGCGCAGCGCCAGGTTTTGCTGGTTCGGGTAAGTGAACTCAAGGTTGCGGAATTCCATGGCGCCCTGCAGCACCTGACGGCTGAGGGGACGCTCGTCGAAGTTACGTTCCTGGGGCAGCTCCATCATTTGATCGACTGACACCATGGTCACTTTGGCTTGCTGGTAACGGGTCAGCAGACCGGACAGTTGCGCCAGCGGGCCAAGGGCGCGGCCGCTGAGCATGTAGCACGCCACGAGGCCGCCCATGCTGAGGACGCCGTCCATGATCATGTAAACGCCGAAACAGATCATCGCCACGCCCGCCAGTTGCTGGATCAGCAGGGTGATGTTCATGGCGAGACCGGAAAGGACTTTGACGCGCAATTCCAGGCGGCTAAGCGTACCGATGGTGTGCTCCCACTGGTATTGACGCTCGCTTTCGGCGTTGTTGACCTTCACCGCATCGAGGCCGGCGAGGGTTTCGATCAGGCTCGACTGACGCTCCGCACCCAGCGCCATGGTGCGCTCAAGGGTGGAGGTCAGCGGTTTTTGCAGGAAATGGCCGATGCCCAGCGCCAGCGGGAAGGCGATGATCGGAATCCACACCAGATGCCCGCCCAGCAGCGCAATCACCAACAGGATGATCAGCGTGAACGGCAGGTCGATAAGGCTGGTCAGGGTCAACGACGTGAGGAAGTCACGCATGCCCTGAAACTCATGAATGTTCTGAGCGTAGCTGCCGACCCGCGCCGGGCGAAACTTCATCGCCATGCCGACGATGCGTTCGAACAGCGTGGCGGAAATGATCAGGTCGGTTTTCTTGCCGGCCAGGTCCAGGCACAGACTGCGCAGGCCCTTGAGCAAAAGATCAAACAGAAACGCGCCACAGATACCGGTCGCCAGCACCCACAGTGTGGCGGTGGCCTGGTTGGGCACGACGCGGTCGTAGACGTTCATCACGAAAAGAGGGGTAGCCAGCGCGATCAGGTTGATCACGAAGCTGGCAGCGATCGCGTCGACGTAAAGCCAGCGAGACAGCTTGAGGGTGTCCTTGAACCAGGAACGAGCGCGCGGGATGAGCGAGCCCTGGGTCACGTCAAATTTATGTTGCGGCTGTGCGAAAAACACCCGACCGCTGTAATCCTGCGCCAGCGCTTCGGTCTCGATCAGCACTTCGCCGCCGTTACTTTCGCTGATCAGCAGGCGGGCCGATTGGCCCTCCCAACCGAGCAGAACGGCAGAACGCCCGTCTTTCAGGAGCAGCAAGGCGGGCAATGCGATCTCGGGAATCTGGATGAGTTTGCGTTGCAGTAAACGCCCCTGTAAACCCGCCCGGGCTGCGGCGCGGGGCAGCAAATCCGGGCTCAGGCGCTGGTCGGGCAATGGCAGGCCGGTGGTCAGCATGGCCCGGCTCGCCGGTTTGTGATGCAGGGCACAGAGTGTCAACAGCCCGTCGAGTAGCGGATCGTCGTGCTGGCTGCGTGGATCATGACCTAATTGAGCCGAAGGTAATTCCAAGTCCACGCTGACACTCTCTTTCTTAACGGTTAAAAGAACCTGACTCCGTCAAGAATCAGTTCATGCCCGGCAGCTGAACTGTCGGTTTCACATCGTTCTGCACAACCGATGCCATCGGCGCCACGACACCCTGGCTTTTCAGCAATGTGCCCATGTCCGCCTTGATGCGGTACTGGGTGTACGTCTGCAGGTTTTTCAGCTGCACCAGACGCTGTTGCGCGGTGAACAACTCGTTCTCGCTGTCGAGAAGGTCGAGCAGGGTACGCTCTCCCAGACTGAATTGCTGCTGGTACGAAGTACGCACGCTGTTGGCCCGCTCGACGTACTGCTGAGCGATCGGCACCTGGGCGTTGGCGTTGTTGTAGGCGTTCCAGGCCAGGCCCAGTTCTTCGTTCAACTGACGCAGCGCGTTGTTGCGGATATCCAGGGCCTGACTCGACAGGTACGACTTGGATTGCAGGTCAGCCTTGTTGCTGCCACCGGCGTACAGATTGAAGCGCATGCGGACCATGGCTTCCCAGCCATTGTTGTGGCCTTCGTCGCCGCCAATGTTGTTATCGGCATTGCGGCCCAGTTCTGCATCGAAACGCGGGTAGTAATTGGACTGCGCCGAGGTGTACTGCTTTTCAGCGGCAACGATGTCGGCTTCGGCCGAACGCAGCACCGGGCTGTTCTCGAGCATCTGGCGGCGAGCTTCGTTCAGATCGGCAGGCATCATGGCGAACGGCGACGGCGCTTCCAGCTGGTCAGCTTCCAGACCAACGGCACTGAGGTAGTTGGTCTGGGCGTCGGCCAGGTTCGTTTGTTCGGTGATCAGGTTGTTACGGGCCTGTGCCAGACGAGCATCAGCCTGGTCCATATCGGCCATGCGACCTACACCGCGGGAAGTGCGCAGTTTGATTTGGTCGTAAATACGTTCGTGACTCTTCAGGTTTTCTTCGGCCAGCCGAACCATTTCACGTTGAGTAAGAACATCGAGATAGACCTGCGCAACTGTCAACGCGGTACGTTCGGTTGTATTTAACAGCGAGTATGCCCGGGAATTGGCGGTGGCTTGTTGACGCGCAACTTCGTTACTTGTTGCGAAGCCATCAAAGAGCATTTGCTGAAGACGGATTTGCGACTCGCCACGGTCCAGCGTCTGGTAATCGTGACGACCGGTCGAGGCACGGGTGCTTGGCGTATCGGAACCGGCCCGGCCGTAGCCCGCCGTGACATCGACACGCGGCAGGTAGCCGCCCTTTGCAGCACGGAGTGCGTAGTCCTGGGCGATACGGGCATTGATGCCGGCCTGCACCTCGGGATGCTCGTCCATGGCTTTCTGCATGGCGGACTGTAGCGTCTGGGCCTGAACGAAACCGGCACAAAGGATGAGGGGTACAGCAGTGAAGAGGTGCTTACGCATTTTGGTGATTTCCCGAGAACGTACTTGTTCAAAATGCAGCAATACGCACTGCCGCATCGTAAAAATGGCCATTGAAGTGATCGTCTCGAGAGTGTTCTGAAGGGCGCTTGCGATCACACTGCAGAAATCCGCGATCTCATCAAATATCAATGTGACATTACGGAAGCGATTGTTTAGGATGTCGCCGAATAGGTCAATACTTTGGCAGAAAGTTAATTCCGGTGCCGACCTGCTGTTAATAAATTGACGCCAGATTACGAGCAACTTAATAAGTTCCCTAACTTGTTATCTGGCAATGAAACAAATGCGAATCTTTACGTCATCCAGTAATGAAGCGGCGTTAGTTAAGGCCGGTCGGCATGATGGATACCAACTGAACGGTAATTTCGGAGAGTCACCCCCATGAGCAGTGTTGTTGCCATCGTCAAAAGCATTGTTGGCCAGGTAGTAGCAGTTTCCCCGGAAGGGATTCGTCGTGTGCTCATCGAGGGTGACCGGTTGTTCACCGGCGAGCAGCTTGAGACAGGCCCGGGAGGCGCAGTCACGCTGCAGCTTGCCGATGGCCGTCAGCTGGACATTGGCCGTGACAGCCAGTGGAGTGCCGACGCACCGGCGTCCACTACCAACCTTGCCGAAGCCAGCGCGCAAGCGGCACCGTCAGTTGCCGAACTGCAGCAGGCCATCGCGGCCGGCGCCGACCCGACCAAAGACCTCGAAGCCACTGCAGCAGGTCCGCAAGCAGCCCCAGGTGATGGCGGCAACGCAGGCGGCGGCCACAGCGTGGTGATGCTCACCGAGACGGCGGGCGAAGTGAATCCGACCATCGGCTTCCCGACCAACGGGCTGGGGACGACGACCACGCCGCCGCCTACGCTGAGCAACGGTCTGGCGATCGACAACGGCAACGACAACGGCGGTACCCCCGTCGCGCCGCAACCGACCGGCACCCTGACACTGACCGCCACCCAGACGCTGACCGAAGCCGGCGGCGCGCTGGTTTACACGGCGAACATCACTCAGGCACCGACGTCGGACCTGACGGTCACCCTGTCCAACGGTTCGACCATTGTCATTCGTGGCGGCGACACGTCCGGCTCAACCACTGTTCAACTGGCTGACAACAACACGCCGTACATTGACCCTTCCGTTATCAGCACCACCATCACCGGCACAACGGGCGGTGGCGGTCTGGTCGTGACGACTGATCCGACGCCGGCGGTGACCACCATCACCGACACCATCGACACCACCACGGTCAGCCTCAGCGCTGCGCCGACGTCTGTCGAAGGCACCTCGATCACCTACACCGCTACGCTGACCAACCCGGCACAGACCCCGGTCAACGTCACCTTGTCCGACGGTTCGACCATCACCATCCGTGCGGGCGAGTCCACCGGTACGGTTGTCGTCGCGGCCCCAGCGAATGACGTCTACAACACCAACACCGTTATCAGCACCACGATTACCGGCGCAACCGGCGGCAACTTTGAGAACCTGGTGCCTAACACGGCGCCGGCTGTGGTGCAGATCGTCGACAGCATCGACACCACCGTTGCCAGTATCACCGGCACCCAGTCGGTGGTTGAAGGCCAGGCTGCCACGTACACCATTACGTTGAGCAACCCGGCGCAGACCGAAGTCACGATCAATCTGACCTACAGTGGCACCGCATCCAACGGCTCTGACTACACGCAAGTGGTCAGCGTGAAGATCCCTGCCAACAGCAGCAGCGTCACCTTCGACCTGAACACCCTTAATGACACGATCCCGGAAGGCGTTGAAAACGTCACCGTCGCGATCGGCGCCATCACCGGCGGCAACTTCGAGAACATCGTTGCCAGCGCGACCAATGGCAGCGTCACCACCACCATCATCGACAACGACGCTCTGCCGGTTGTCGATCCGAATGGCGGCGGTAACGGCACCAATAGCGAAACCACGTTCACCGAAGGCCAGGCTGGCGTTTCGATCGCCGACCAGTTGACCGTCACTGACGCCGACAGCCCGACCCTGCAAAGCGCGAAAGTCACCCTGACCAACGCTCAGGACGCCGACACATTAGTGGTGGGCAGCCCGAACGCGAACATCGCGGTCACTACCGCCACCGTCAACGGCCAGATCGTACTGACCCTGACCGGTGCCGCCACCGCTGCCGAATACGAAGCCGTGATCAAGTCGATCACCTTCCAGAACAGCAGCCAGGACCCGAGCGTCGCGGACCGCACCATTACTGTGACCGTCAACGATGGCCAGAACGATTCCGTGCCGGCCACCAGCATCGTGCACGTCGTTGCCGTCAATGACGCCCCGACCGTCTCGTTCACCAGCACCGATTACGTCGAAAACGGCGCACCACAGGCACTGGTCAACAACCTGCAGATCGGCGACGTCGACGGCGGCCAGTTGAGCGGCGCGAAGATCACCGTGACTGGCGTTCAGGCCGAAGACCTGATCGCTTCGCCGTCCTTCCAGGGCGGCAACACCGGCACCACGGCCTCGGGCATCAGCTACACGCTGGGCAATGACGCCAACGGCAACGTTGTCATTCAGTTGAGCGGCAACGCCTCGATCGCCGACTACACCACGCTGATCAACTCGATCACTTACGCCAACAGCAGTGACGCCCCGATCACCACCCCGCGCGGCGTGACGATCGAAGTAACTGACGTGGACACCCACGGCACCAACAACCTGACGGGCAGTGCCACCGGCGAAGTCGACATCACCCCGGTCAACGATGCACCGACCGTCACCGACGCATCGGGCAAAGGCGACGAAGACACCACCATCGCGGTCAAGCTGACCGGCGCTGACGTCGACGGCACCATCGATCACTTCAACCTGGTGAGCCTGGCAGCCAACGGCACGTTCTACGCCGATGCCGCCGGGACCCAGGCGCTGACCAACCTCAGCAACATCGCCGCCACCGCCAACGGCGCGACGATCTACTTCAAACCGAACGCCAACTGGGCGGGCGACACCAGCTTCACCTACACCGCGGTCGACAATCAGGGCCAGCCAGCCGGCGTGCCGGCCAACGGCATCATCAACGTTACGCCGGTGGCCGATGCGCCGACCGTGACCGTTGCCGACGCCCAAGGTAATGAAGACACCGCGATCAAGCTGACCCTGAGCACCGCGCTGGTCGACACCGATGGCTCCGAATCCCTGGGCCCGTTGGTTGTGTCCGGCATTCCGGTCGGTGCCGTGCTGACTGACGGCACCCACAGCTACACCTCGATTCCGACAGGCGACGGCGCCGTCTACATCGACGGTTGGGACTTGAACAACCTGACGATCACGCCGCCGAAAGACTTCAACGGCCCGATCACCTTGCAGGTGAGCTCGACCTCGACCGAAGCCGCCAACAAGGATGCGGCCACCACGACGCAGTCTCTGATCGTCAACGTGACGCCCGTGAACGACGGCCCGGCGGTCAACTTCGACAGCACGACCTACACCGAAAACGGTGCGCCGGTCGCGCTGGTCAACAACTTCAGCATCACCGACATCGACAGCACTCAACTGAGCAGCGCGAAGATCACGCTGACCGGCATTCAGGCTGAAGACCTCGTTGTGTCCCAGTACTACAAAGGTGGCACCACTGGCGTTACCGACCTGGGCATCACCTACACCCTGAGCAACGACGCCAACGGCAACATCGTTATCGACCTGACGGGCAATGCCTCGGTCGCCAACTATGAAACCCTGATCAAGTCGCTGACTTACGCCGACAACAGCGAAAACCCGAGCACCGTCCCGCGCGGCGTGAGCATTTCCGTCACCGACCTGGACGCCAACGGCACCACTAACCTGACCGCCGTGCACGACGGCCAGATCAACGTGATTGCCGTCAACGACGCCCCGACCGTGAACGCGGCACTGGGCCAGGGCGACGAAGACACCGCCATTGCGGTCAAGCTGACCGGCGCTGATGTCGACGGCACCATCGACCACTTCAACCTGGTCACCATGGCCGAGCACGGCAAGTTCTACGCCGACGCAGCTGGTACCCAGGAGCTGACCAACCTCAGCAACATCGCCGCCAGCAACAACAGCGCGACCATCTACTTCAAACCGGATGCCAACTGGGCCGGTGATACCAGCTTCACCTACACCGCTGCCGACAACCAAAACCTGCCTGCAGGCGCGCCGGCGAACGGCATCATCAACGTTACGCCGGTAGCCGATGCTCCGATCGTCACCGTTGCCGACGCACAAGGTAATGAAGACTCCGCGATCAAGCTGAACGTGAGCACCGCGCTGGTCGACACCGATGGCTCGGAATCCCTGGGCCCGTTCGTGGTGTCCGGTATTCCCGTGGGCGCCGTGCTGACTGATGGCACCCACAGCTACACCTCGATTCCGACAGGCGATGGCGCGGTCTACATCAACGGTTGGGATTTGACCAACCTGACGATCACGCCGCCGAAAGACTTCAACGGCTCGATCAACCTGCAAGTGAGCTCGACCTCCACCGAGCTGACCGGCCAATCGGCCACCACGACTGTGCCCCTGACTGTCACCGTCGGTCCGGTCAACGATGCACCGACCGTCACCTTCACCAACCCTGACTACGTCGAAAACGGCGCACCTCAGGCATTGGTCAGCAATCTGCAGATCGGCGACGTCGACAGCGCTCAGCTGAGCAGCGCGAAGATCACGCTGACCGGCATTCAGGCTGAAGACCTGATCGTTTCCCAGTACTACAAGGGCGGCAACAGCGGCACCACCGACCTGGGCATCAGCTACAACCTGAGCAACGACGCCAACGGCAATATCGTTATCGATCTGACCGGCAAGGCGTCGATCGCTGACTACACCACGCTGATCAACTCGATCACCTACGCCAACAGCAGCGATAACCCAAGCACTGCCCCACGTGGCGTGACCATCGAAGTGACCGACGTTGATGCCAACGGCACCAACAACCTGTCGGGCAGCGCCACCGGTCAAATTGACGTGACCGCGGTCAACGATGCACCGACCGTTAACACAGCGTCGGGTGCTGGCAACGAAGACACCACCATCGCCGTCAAGCTGACTGGCTCTGACGTCGACGGCACCATTGGCCATTTCAACCTGGTCAGTGCGCCTGCACACGGCACGTTCTACTCGGACGCCGCCGGTACTCAGCCGCTGACCAACTTGACCAACATCGCCGCCAGCAACAACGGCGCGACGATCTACTTCAAGCCAGACGCAAACTGGGCAGGTGATACCAGCTTCACTTACACCGCTGTCGACAACCAGAACCTGCCAGCCGGCAACACGGCAACTGGCACGATCAATGTCACGCCGGTGGCTGATGCGCCGATCGTTACCGTCACCAACGCCCAGGGCGCCGAAGATTCGGCGATCAAGCTGAACGTTAGCACCGCGCTGGTCGACACCGATGGCTCCGAATCCCTGGGCCCATTCGTGGTGTCCGGTATTCCGGTGGGCGCCGTGCTGACTGACGGCACCCACAGCTACACCTCGATTCCGACAGGCGACGGCGCGGTCTACATTAATGGTTGGGATTTGACCAACCTGACAATCACGCCGCCAAAAGACTTCAACGGTTCGATCAACCTGCAAGTGAGCTCGACCTCGACTGAGATCACCGGTCAATCGGCAACCACGACTGTGCCCCTGACTGTCACCGTCGGGCCGGTCAACGATGCGCCAGTGGTCAACTTCGACAGCACCTCGTACACCGAAAACGGTGCACCGATCGCGATAGTCAATAACCTCAGCATCAGCGACGTCGACAGCACCCAACTGAGCAGCGCGAAGATCACGCTGACCGGTATTCAGGCTGAAGACCTGATCGTTTCGCAGTACTACAAAGGTGGTACCTCTGGCGACACGAGCCTGGGCATCAAGTACACCCTGAGCAACGACGCCAACGGCAATATCGTCATCGACCTGACCGGCAAGGCTTCGGTTGCCAATTATGAAACCCTGATCAAGTCGATTACTTACGCCGACAACAGCGAGAACCCGAGCACTGCGCCACGCGGCGTGACCATCGCTGTGACCGACGCTGATGCCAACGGCACCAACAACCTGACCATCGTTCACGACAGCCAGATCAATGTCATTTCCGTGAACGATGCGCCGGTAGTCAACGCCGCTTCGGGTGCAGGCAACGAAGACACCACCATCGCCGTCAAGCTGTCTGGCTCCGATGTTGATGGCACCATTGGCCATTTCAATCTGGTCAGTGCGCCTGCACACGGCACGTTCTACTCGGACGCCGCCGGTACTCAGCCGCTCACCAATTTGACCAACATCGCCGCCAGCAACAACGGCGCGACGATCTACTTCAAGCCAGACGCCAACTGGGCGGGTGACACCACCTTCACTTACACCGCTGTCGACAACCAGAACCTGCCAGCCGGCACCCCGGCGACCGGCACCATTAACGTCACGCCAGTGGCGGATGCCCCGATCGTTACCGTCACCACCGCCCAGGGCGATGAAGACACCGCAATCAAGATCAGCGTGGGCACTGCACTGGTCGACACCGACGGTTCGGAAAGCCTGAGCGGCCTGACCGTGGGCGGTATTCCGGTCGGCGCTGTGCTGACCGACGGCAAAAACAGCTACACCTCGATCCCGACCGGCGACGGCAAAGTCATCATCGATGGCTGGGACCTGACCAAGCTGACCCTGACGCCGCCGGCTGACTTCAACGGTTCGATCACGCTGCAAGTGAGCTCGACGTCGACTGAGATCACCGGCCAATCGGCAACCACGACCCAGTCCCTGACTGTGAACGTCGCGTCGGTGAACGATGCACCTGTGGTCAACACCGCCACCGGCAATGGCAACGAAGACACTATCGTTGCGGTCAAGCTGACCGGTTCGGACGTCGACGGCACCATTGACCATTTCAACCTGGTCAACACGCCTGCCAACGGCACCTTCTACTCCGACGCTGCTGGCACCCAGCCGCTGACCAACCTGAACGACATCACCGCGACCAACAACGGTGCGACGATCTACTTCAAGCCGGATGCGAACTGGAATGGCAGCACGCCGTTCACCTACACCGCCGTTGACAATCAGGGCCTGGTTTCCACCACCCCGGCCACCGGCACCATCACGGTCACGCCGGTCAACGACGCGCCTGTGGTCAACTTCGGCAGCATCACCTACACCGAAAACGGTGCGCCGATCGCGATCGTCAAAGACTTCAGCATCGCTGATGTCGACAGCACCGAACTGAGCAGCGCGAAAATCACGCTGACCGGTATTCAGGCTGAAGACCTGATCGTTTCCCAGTACTACAAAGGCGGCACCGATGGCACCACCGGTACCACCAGTCTGGGTATCAGCTACAAGCTGAGCAACGACGCCAACGGCAACATCGTCATCGACTTGACCGGCAAGGCTTCGGTTGCGAACTACGAAACCCTGATCAAGTCGATTACTTACGCCGACAACAGCGAGAACCCGAGCACTGCCCCACGTGGCGTGACCATCGCTGTCACCGACGTGGATGCCAACGGCACCAACAACCTGACCGTTGTTCACGACAGCCAGATCAACGTTATTGCCGTGAACGACGCTCCAGTTGTTAACGCCGCCACCGGCAATGGCAACGAAGACACTATCGTCGCGGTCAAGCTGACCGGCTCTGACGTGGACGGCACGATCGACCATTTCAATCTGGTCAACACGCCTGCCAACGGCACGTTCTACTCCGACGCCGCTGGCACTCAGCCGCTGACCAACTTGAACGACATCACCGCGACCAACAACGGCGCGACGATCTACTTCAAGCCGGATGCGAACTGGAACGGCAGCACGCCGTTCACCTACACCGCTGTCGACAATCAAGGTTTGCCCGCCGCCACTCCAGGCACTGGCACGATCAACGTCACGGCCGTCAATGACGCGCCGGTTGTGAACTTCGACAGCACCTCGTATACCGAAAACGGTGCACCGGTTGCGATCGTCAATAACTTCAGCATCACCGACGTCGACAGCACAGAGCTGAGCAGCGCGAAAATCACGCTGACCGGTATTCAGGCTGAAGACCTGATCGTGTCTCAGTACTACAAAGGCGATAACAGCGGCGATACCGGTCTGGGCATCAAGTACACCCTGAGCAACGACGCCAACGGCAACATCGTTATCGACCTGGTTGGCAAGGCTTCGGTCGCCAACTACGAAACCCTGATCAAGTCGATCACCTACGCCGACAACAGCGAGAACCCGAGCACCGCGCCACGCGGCGTGACCATCGCGGTGACCGACGCTGATGCCAACGGCGCCAACAACCTGACCGTCGTTCACGACAGCCAGATCAATGTCATTTCCGTGAACGATGCGCCGGTAGTCAACGCCGCTTCGGGTGCAGGCAACGAAGACACCACCATCGCCGTCAAGCTGTCTGGCTCCGATGTCGACGGCACCATTGGCCACTTCAACCTCGTCACTGCGCCTGCACACGGTACGTTCTACTCGGACGCCGCCGGCACCCTGCCGCTGACCAACTTGACCAACATCGCCGCCAGCAACAACGGCGCGACGATCTACTTCAAGCCAGACGCGAACTGGGCGGGCGACACCACCTTCACCTACACCGCGGTCGACAACCAGAACCTGCCAGCCGGCAACACGGCAACTGGCACGATCAACGTCACGCCTGTGGCGGATGCCCCGATCGTTACCGTCACCAACGCTCAGGGCGATGAAGACACCGCCATCAAGCTGGACCTGAGCGCTGCACTGGTGGACACCGATGGTTCCGAGTTCCTCGGCCCGGTCATTGTGGGCGGCATCCCAGTGGGCGCGGTGCTGAGCGATGGCAACGGCCACAGCTACACCTCCATCCCTGTTTCTGAAGGCGGCGATGGCGAGGCGTACCTCACCGGCTGGAACCTGAGCACCCTGACCATCACGCCGCCGAAAGACTTCAACGGCTCGTTCAACCTGCAAGTGAGCTCGACGTCGACCGAAAGCGCCAACAACGACTCGGCCACCACGGTTAAGTCGCTGACCGTTAACGTCGCATCCGTAAACGATGCGCCGGTAGTCAACACCGCCACAGGCAATGGCAGCGAAGACACCCTCGTTGCGGTCAAGCTGACCGGCTCCGACGTCGACGGCACCATTGACCACTTCAACCTGGTCAACACGCCTGCCAATGGCACTTTCTACTCCGACGCCGCTGGCACCCAGCCGCTGACCAACCTGAACGACATCACCGCCACCAACAACGGCGCGACGATCTACTTCAAGCCAGATGCGAACTGGAACGGCAGCACGCCGTTCACCTATACCGCCGTTGACAACCAGGGTCTGGCTTCCACCACCCCGGCGACCGGCACCATCACGGTTACGCCTGTCAACGACGCGCCTGTGGTCAACTTCGGCAGCATCACCTACACCGAGAACGGTGCAGCGACGCCGATCGTCAAAGACTTCAGCATCACTGACGTCGACAGCACTCAGCTGAGCAGCGCGAAAATCACGCTGACCGGTATTCAGGCCGAAGACCTGATCGTGTCTCAGTACTACAAAGGCGATAACAGCGGCGATACCGGTCTGGGCATCAAGTACACCCTGAGCAACGACGCCAACGGCAACATCGTTATCGATCTGGTTGGCAACGCTTCGGTCGCCAACTACGAAACCCTGATCAAGTCGATCACCTACGCCGACAACAGCAACAACCCGAGCACCACGCCGCGCGGCGTGACCATTGCTGTGACCGACGTGGATGCCAATGGCACCAACAACCTGACCGTCGTTCACGACAGTCAGATCAACGTGATTTCCGTCAACGATGCGCCGGTGACCAAGCCAGCGACGGCGACGGGCGACGAAGACAACACCGTGGCGGTCAAGCTGACCGGCACCGATGTCGACGGCACCATCGACCACTTCAACCTGGTCAACCTGGGTCAGCACGGCACGTTCTTCGCCGATGCCGCAGGCACTCAGGCACTGGACGGCACCAGCGTCATCAAGGCGACCGGCAACAGCGCCACCGTCTACTTCAAGCCGGACGGCGACTGGAGCGGCAGCACCCAATTCACCTACACCGCCGTCGACAACCAGGGTCAGGCAGACACCACTCCGGCAACCGGCACCATCAAGGTCAATCCGGTCACCGACACCCCTGCCCTGTCCCTCGTGGACGACCAGACCGTGGCTTCGCTGAATGTGAACGGCGCGACCACGACTGTGATCGGCAACATCGGCAGTGGCGCATGGCACACCGACAACAGCGGCGGCACCGTTGAGATCCACACCCCGGGTACCTACGGCGTTGCCGGCAACAGCAACAACAGCCAGGTGCTGGAACTGGAGCGAAACAGCGGCGACCCGAGCAACCTGTACACCAACATCGACGCCAAAGCCGGCGCGACCTACACCGTTTCGCTCGATTATTCGGTCCGTGCAGGCGCGGTCGACAACTCGCTGATCAACGTCTTCTGGGGCGGCAAGCTGGTCGGCACGCTGACCAATACCGTGGTGGGTCTGAAGACCTACACCTTCGACGTGCCGGTCACCACCGACGGCAGCGCGAAGCTGGAATTCAAGGCTGGCGACGCGAACTCCCTCGGCGGCGTGATCAACAACATCAGCGTCACCGAGCACCTGAACAGCGGCCTGGAAGACAACGCGATTCTGCTGTCGACCATCAAGGCAGCGACCACCGACGTCGACGGTTCCGAAACCCTGACCGTCAGCATGAAGGGCATTCCGGTTGGCGCTTCCCTGAGCGACGGCACGCACACCTTCAACGCCACCGCCGGTGCAACCGCCACTGACGTGACCGATTGGGACCTGAGCAAACTCAAGCTGACCCCGCCGGCCAACTTCAGCGGCGACATCGCTCTGACCGTCACCGCTACCGCCCAAGACGGCGCAGCGGCTCCGGTCAGCAAAGACCTGACGTTCAACGTCCATGTGGCACCGGTGGCAGACGCCCCGACCGTGATCGCGCCTGCCGTCACCGGCCCGGAAGACACGGCCATCCACCTGAACATTGGCACCACGCTGGTCGATACCGACGGTTCCGAGAGCCTGACCCACCTGACCGTTTCCGGCGTTCCGGTCGGTGCCGTTGTCACCGATGGCACTCACAGCTACACGTCAACTGCCGGCGGCAACGGCACTGCGGCGCTCGACGGCTGGGACCTGACCAAGGTGACCATCACGCCACCGGAAAACTTCAACGGCCAGATCAACCTGACCGTCAACGCGACGTCCACCGAACTGAATGGACCGTCTGCGACGACCCAACAGCCGCTGACCGTTAACGTGACGCCAGTGAACGACGCACCGGTCGTGAATTTCGGCAGCATCACCTACACCGAAAATGACGCCCCGACCGCGATCGTCAAAAACTTCAGCATCACCGACATCGACAGCACCCAGCTGAGCAGCGCGAAAATCACGCTGACCGGTATTCAGGCTGAAGACCTGATCGTTTCCCAGTACTACAAAGGCGATACCAGCGGCGATACCGGTCTGGGCATCAAGTACACGCTGAGCAACGACGCCAACGGCAACATCGTCATCGACCTGACTGGCAAGGCTTCGGTTGCCAACTACGAAACCCTGATCAAGTCGATCACCTACGCCGACAACAGCGATAACCCGAACACCGCGCCACGCGGCGTGACCATCGCTGTGACTGACGCCGATGCCAACGGCACTGACAACCTGACTGTGGTTCACAACAGCCAGATCAACGTGATCGCCGTGAACGACGCGCCGGTCATCGGCCACACCGGGACGGGCAAAGAGTTCGGCAACACCTGGAACGAAACCGCCGTCGGTGGCGATGTCACCGCGCCGGGCAAAGGCCCAGGTCAGATCGCTCGCGATTTCACCCTGAACGACGCCGACAGCACGACGCTGAAAAGCGCGACCGTCACGCTGACCAACTTCAAAGACGGCGACGTCCTGAATGTCGGCAAACCGGGTGCCCTGACCTATACCCTGAGTGATGTAAAAGACGCCTCCGGCGCAGTGACCGGCAAAACCATCACGTTCGGCGCAGGCACAGCTGCCCAGTACCAGACGGCGATTCAGTCGATCACCTTCGACAGCACGTCCCATGATCCGTCGAAAGACAACCGCATCATCAACATCACTGTCGATGACGGCAGCGCGGTCAACAACATCGCGTCCACGACCTCGACGATCCACATCACCACGGTCAACGATGTACCGACCGTGAGCACTGCGTCGGTTGCCTTTACTGAAAACGACGCGGCGGTCTCGATCGTCAAGAACCTGAACCTGGCCGATGTCGACAACACCACCCTGAGCAAGGCCGTGGTGTCGGTCGATGTGAAGGCAGGCGACGTACTGACCTTCACCGGCACTGCGCCGAAAGGCGTCAGCGTGGTGGAAACCCACAACGATGCAGGCCTGGTGAACGGCTTCAAGATCAACGGCATCGCGACCATTGACCAGTACAAAGCGCTGATCCAGTCGATCACCTTCAACAGCCCGGGCGACAACCCTCAGGCGGGTGACCGTGCCGTGACAGTTCAAGTGACCGACTCCGGCGCAAAAGGCGACGGTACCGGTACGCAGGATTCGCTGGTTGCCGGCAGCAAGATCTCGGTCACCGCCGTGAACGACGCGCCCGTCATCGGCCACACCGGCGATGGCAAGGACTTCGGCAACACCTGGAACGAAACCCTGGTCGGCGGCGATGTCACCGCGCCGGGCAAAGGTCCAGGCCTGATTGCTGCAGACTTCACCCTGAAAGACGCCGACAGCCCGACGCTGCAAAGCGCCACTGTCACGCTGACCAACTACAAGGCGGGTGATCTGCTGGCGATCGGCAACACCGCTGGCCTGAGCGTCACCACCACCGACATCGTCACCAACAACGTGGTGACCGGCAAGGTCATCACGTTCGGTGCGGGCACGGCGGCGCAGTATCAGACGGCGATCTCGTCGATTACCTTCGACAGCACGTCTCACGACCCTGTCAAAGACGATCGCATCATCAACATCAGCGTCAACGACGGCAGTGCCACCAACAACATCGCCAACACCACCTCGACGATTCACATCACGACGGTCAACGATGTTCCGGTGGCCAACGCCACGACCGGCAGCGGCAACGAAGACAGCCCGGCCATCGCCGTGACGCTGAGCGCGACCGACGTGGACAGCAAAATCGACCACTTCAACCTGGTCGACATGGCTGCGCACGGCACGTTCTACGCGGATGCTGCGGGCAAGGTCGCGTTGACCAGCCTGAGCAACATCGTCGCCGTCGGCAACGCTGCAACGGTGTACTTCAAGCCAGCCGCCGATTGGGCGGGCAGCACGTCGTTCACCTACAAGGCAGTGGACGATCAGGGTCTGGCGAGTTCGGTCAAAGCCACCGGCACCATCAATGTGGCGCCTGTCGCCGACCAACCAGTGGTGACGCTGGGCTCCGGCATCGTTCAGTCGACCGGCCTGGTGAAAGACGTTTATGTCGGCACGCTGAAGAACATGGGAACCGACGGCAACGGCGCCAACGAAGCGACCATCAAGGCCGGCTTCAACACCACCGTTGCATCGACCTCGCACACCGTCGCCACCGCTGCACAGGACTCCTCCGTCGCGGTCGGCACCGGCACCAAGTTGTCCGGCCTGATCTACATGGAAGCCGGCCACACCTACACCTTCTCCGGTACGGCAGACGACAGCCTGTTGATCACCGTGGCGGGCCAGACTGCGGCCAACGCCACATGGGGTGCGGGCGGCAAGATCCAGAGCGCGGGCTTCACGCCGACGGAGTCTGGCTACTACACCCTGGACATCTACCACTACAACCAGGCGGGCCCGGGCAGCTACAGCATCAATCTGGTCGACAAGACCATCAGCACCGGCGCGACTCAGACCGTGGCCCTGAACGGCAGCAACGTGCTGCTGTTCGCAACGGTCGATGACCTCAAGGCTTCCGGCCTGAACGTCTCGCCATTGCACGAAGGCACGGTTGGCAGCGGTGAGGGTTATTACACCGGCTACGAGCTGAACCACGGCACCGAAGGCGCCGCGATCAAGCTGAGCCCGATCCAGGCGGTATTCGGCGACAGCCTCGACGGTTCGGAGACTCACGTCACCACCCTGAGCGGCGGCGCACCGGCCGGCTCGATCCTGACCGACGCCGCAGGCCACACGGCCACCGTGACGACCCACGTCGAAAACGGCAAAACCGTGATGGACACGATCGACGTCAGCCAATTCGACCTGTCGACGCTGAGCATCACCACGCCTGACTACTTCAGCGGCAAGTTCACGCTGAACGTCACGGCGACGGCGACCGAAGCGACTGTGCCAGGCGTTCCAAGCGCCGTGGCCAGCGCCAGCGACAGCAAGGCGATCACCGTTACCGTCGAGCCTCAGACCTACACCTCGAGCGAAGGCCTGGCCGGCACCGACCCGACGCCAATCAACGGCACCACCGGCGGCGACATCATCGTTGGCGACGTCAGCGGCACGACCATCGTGCAGGGCAAGAGCTACAACATCGCCTTCATCGTCGACAGCTCGGGCAGCATGGGCAAATCCCTCGATACGGCGAAAACGCAGCTGCAGTCGGTCTTCGAGAAACTGGCGAACGGTGCTCAAACGGCCAACGCCGGCAAGATCAACGTGCTGTTGGTGGATTTCGACACCAACGTGCGCTCGACCGTCTCGGTGGACATGTCTGACAAGGCCGCTGCGCTGAAAACATTGGCCGCTGCTCTGGCGACCATGACATCGGGCGGTACCACCAACTACGAAGATGCCTTCAAGACCACGGCGAACTGGTTTGCCGGCTTGAACAGCACCAACCCGACGGGCGAGAACCGCACGTACTTCATCACCGACGGCGAGCCTAACGTTTACCAGAACACCAGCACGGTGCTCGGTACGGTGAACGGCACGGCTGTCACACTGGCGATGGGCCTGGAAAGCTGGCATCTGGGCAGTACGTATTCGGTGAACGGCAAAGTCGCCATCGACACCGTGGGCCATGTTTACAGCTACGCCAGCAGCACGACCGGCAAGCTGGTGGGCACCCTCGCCAGCCACGCCGACGGCAAGGGCGGTCAGGAATACAGCCTGAACTCACCTGAAACCAACGGCAGCAGCGTTGTGCTGGCTGAAGCGGACACCGGTTACGCACTGTTGCTGAAGCAGTCGCCCACCATCGAAGCGATCGGCCTGAACTCGGCGGTCAAGACGAGCACGCTCAATCACTACGACAGCGACGGTCACGCGCAGACCAACGTCAACGCCGATGACCTGGCGAAAGCGGTACTGGGCGACCAGAAAGATATCGCTCCGGGCAGCGACACCCTCAACGGTGGCGACGGCAATGACATCCTGTTCGGTGATCTGATCACCTACAACACGCAGGGCGGCATTACGGCGCTGAAGGCGTTCGCGGCAGATACCTTGCACGTGAATGTGTCGACCATCGATGACAAGACGCTGCACTCGTTCGTGACCAACAATCTTGACGCGGTGGCTCACCTGACCAATTCGTCGTCGACGTCCCAGGACGGCAACGACACCCTGCTGGGCGGCAATGGCAACGACATTCTGTTCGGCCAGGGTGGCGACGACATCCTCAACGGTGGCAACGGCAACGACATTCTGATCGGTGGTAAAGGCAACGACATCCTTACCGGTGGCGCAGGTGCCGATACATTCGCCTGGAAAGCAGGCGACACCAACAGCGGTGGCTTTGACGTGATCAAGGACTTCAACAAGGGCGAAGGCGACCGGATCGACCTGCGTGACCTGCTGCAAGGTGAAGACACCGACACCCTCAGCAAGTACCTGCAAATCACCAACGATGGTCATGACACCATTCTGCAAGTCAGCACCACCGGGCAGTTCGCGTCGAATGTCTCTGCGGCTGCCGCGGCGACCACGGCCGATGTGCACATCAAGGTGGAAGGCGTGACCTGGAGCAATGCCATGGTCAACTCGCTGGTGAGCGGTGCGGATCCGACCATCAAAGTCGATCACCACTGATAGCTGAGTCGCGAGAGCTGTTGTACTGTGCTGGCAGCCGTCCCTGACGGTTGCCAGCACCGTTACTCCCTGAGGAATGAGCCATGTTTTACGTTCAGCGCGATGCCGATGGAACGCTAGTTCGCGTGGAAGCAACGGCGTTCGCCGAAGCGAGCGAGCAACTGCCGCCCGATGACCATCAGGTGCAAGCCTGGTTTGCCAACGAAGTGGTCGAGAAAAGCCTGATCCAGCTCAAGTCCAGCGACATGGACATGATCCGGGTACTGGACGACTTGATTCAGGTCCTGACCAGCAAAGGCATCCTCAACATCACCGACCTCCCCGCCGCCGCACAGGCGAAATTGATGGATCGAACCCAGGCCCGGGAAACACTGGGCGGCCTGAGCGACCTGATCAATGATGATGAACAACGGCTGATCTGAGGCCTCTCTTTCTCGCGCGCCGTTTGGCAACGGCGCGCTGTCGCGCGGCAAACCCCGATGCTTGTTTCTGACAGCCTGCTATCCCCCAGCAAATGGTGCACATGTGGGAGTGACCGGGGTGGCGCTCCACCTTGCTCACGAAGACGGCATTTCAGCCGCTGAAGATTTGGCGGATGTATTGACCTCTTCGCGAGCAAGCTCGCTCCCACAGGATCTGCGCCAGCTGATACATCTCTGGTGGTCATGATTGAGCAGAGCCCATCTTTCAGATGCGCTGCTACTCCGCGGCAAACGATGCACTTGTGGGAGTGACCGGGGTGGCGCTCCACCTTGCTCACGAAGACGGTGTTTCAGCCGCTGAAGATTTGGCGGATGTACCGGCGCCTTCGCGAGCAAGCTCGCTCCCACAGAATCTGCGGCGACTGATACATCTCTGGTGGTCATGATTGAGCAGAGCCCATCTTTCAGATGCGCTGCTACTCCGCGGCAAACGGTGCACTTGTGGGAGTGAACTTGCTCACGAAGCTTTCAACCCCAGGTGACGGCGCAGACCGATCAGTATTGCTTGCGTCGGACCTTGATATCGCCCTGCTGGTATTGCTGATACCCGGTATAGGGCAGCAGCACGGTATCGGCGACGGCGGATAGGGCCATGTCCAGTGCAATGGTGGGCGCAGACCAGTGTGGGCCGGAAACCGGCGGGGCGTTCAAGGTGCAGAACTGGTAAACCGCACCGCTGTACGCACGGGGGATGGACTGGCAATTGGAGCTGTGGCGCGCCAGTGTATCCGCGGCCCCTTTTTCGTCGTTGAGGGTCTTGATGGTGCCGCACCCTGAGAGGGTTGCCATCATTAATACTGCAGTCCATAGCTTCATAAAAGTGCTTCCATTGTTTGATGTGAATAACAGCTCGGTAGGTGTTTCAGCCGCTGAATATTTAGCGGATGTATTGACCTCTTCGCGAGCAAGCTCGCTCCCACAATTTTTGTACTCGCATTCAACATCAACGTCGAACGCAAATCCCCTGTAGGAGCAATCGGAGGTTACGACGGTCGCGAAGCGGCGGGTCGGTGACATCCATGCCGTCTGGCACGCCGCTTTCGCAGGCAAGCGCGCTCCCATACTAGCGCGTCAGCCATCGATATTGAGAAAACAGCGGGCGCGTTCCTTGGTTCGTTACTTCCACGGCGCAGGGTCACCGAACAGCCGCCCTTGCACCCCTTCGATGCCCATTTCCAGGATCACCCGGTGTTCGCCTTCGGTCTCAACCCGCTCGGCAATCAGCGGCAGGTCGATACTGTGTGCCGCGCGCTGGACCGCTTCGATAAACAAGCGCTTGTGGCTTTCCTGATCGATGGTGCGGATGTAGCTGCCATCGATCTTCAAATAGGCCAGCCCCAAATGTGCCAGGTTGCCGATCATGCTGAAACGCCCACCAAACCGCTGCAGCGCCAGGGAGTAGCCGGCTTCCTGCAGACGGCGGGTCAACTTCTCCAGCACCGCCTGTTCGGGCACCTGTTCCTCGCCGATCTCGAAGGTCAGGCGTGCGCCGAGTTTCGGGTGCTGGCGCAGGGCGTTGAATACCTCATTCAGCGCTGACGGATCGTTAAGCGTGGCCGCCGACAAGTTCAGCGCCAGTCGCTCATTGTGCGTGCCCAGATGCGCCAGCACCTGCTGCAACATCAGTAAATCCAGCCGGCTCGACCAGCCAAAGCGTTCCAGCCACGGCAGAAAGCGCCCGGCAGGAATCGTCTCGCCGTCAGCATCGACCAGCCGTGACAGCACTTTGTAATGCAGCACTTTCGCCCCATCACGAGACTCGACCACCGGCTGAAAGAACAGCTGAAAACGCCCGTGCTCAAGGGCATGGTCCAGCGTCCTGTGCCACGCATGCTGATCTTCACCCAGATCACCAATCGCCCCACGCTCGATGCAATACCACGACTGCTCGCCGCCGCTTTCGGCCTGGGACAGCGCCTGATCCGCCAGCGCCAGCAAGGTCAGCGACGCATCGCCCGGGCTGTACGGCGCGAGCCCCATGTGCGCGACAGGCGAGACATCGGAGGCGCCGGTGGCTTCCAGACTTTGCAGCGCCGCCTCAAGATTCTGCACCCACTGCACGGCTTCATCGTGAACCATGCCTGGCGCCAGCACGGCGAACTCCCCGCCACGGCTGCGACTGATGAGGTTGCGGGTTTCAGGGTACTTCTCACAGTGACGCACCAACTGCTCCGCCACCGCCACCAGCAAGGCATCGGTGCGCTTGCCGCCGAGACGCTGGTTCAAGCCGGCGAGGTCGTTGACGCGCAACATCATCAAATACCCCGCACGGCCGTCTTCCAGATGGCTGACGTGGGCGTTGAGCTGCATATCGAAATAACGGCGGTTAGACAGCCCGGTCAGGCTGTCCTGATACGACTCGATGCGCAGTTTCTCGCTGCGCTCGGTGCTTTCCTGAAACAGCGCCTTGAGCTTCTCGACCATCTGGTTCATCGCCTGCACCACCCGGCGCAACTCAGGCGTGCGCGGCAGTTCGGGCAGAACGAGGAACTCGCGACGGCCAATCGCCTGGGACTGCGCCACCATGTAGTCCAGCGGCTTGAGCTGCCGGCGCAACAACATCGCGCCCAGAATCGCACTGACCACACCGCACACCAGCAACCAGCCAAGGCTGCCCAGTGCGCTCTGCCACAACTTCGCGAGCGCGAACATCGGATGGCTGACCACCTCGACCCGCGCCGTCTGCTGCCAGCCACGGCTGACAATCGCCTCGCCGCCCGCCGGCTCAAGCCCGATGGCGTTGATGAACCACTGCGGCACGCCCTGATTGTCCGGCGTCGCACTGCGCTCGACGATCGCGTCGCCACTCGCCAGGTCCACCACGCGGATGCTCGCGTAGTAACCGCTGTCGAAAATCGACGCCACCATCAGCTCGACCATCGCCGGGTCGTCGATATTGGACGTCAGCGACAGCGCCAGCGACGTCGCAGCGTCCTGGGCGTGGGAGCGAAGCTGATTGACGTACTGCGCCCGGGAGCTTTCCAGGCTGACGACAAAACTTCCCGCAAAGGCAACCACCATGAACAGACAGATCGCGATCAACAGCTGTTTGAACAGAGACATCAGTACTCCTAATTCTCGGGCTCGGTGGGGAAGCCTTCTGCGGTCATTTTTTTCAGCACGTCCTGCCACCGGGACAGACGTTTGGTGTCGCTCACTTTCTTGTTGCCCTGCGCACCCGGCAGCCACAGTCCTTCAGCGTTGAAGGCATACACCGGCAACAGGTCCGTGCGTTCGCTGGCAGGTTTGATGTCGTCGATCAGGCTGTCGAGCACCAGCGGCATGGCGTTCGGGCTCGAGTAATAGGTCAGCACCATGTGCGCGCGGTTCAGGCGCAGCGCCTTGACGTAGGTGATCAGCAGCTTCTCGCTAGGCACGCCGAGGCGGCGCAGGCTGAAATACTTGGCGATCGCATAATCCTCACAATCCCCCGCGCCCTTGATCAGCGACTCGATCGGCGTCGCCCAGTAATCGACCTCATGCCACAGGTCGATGTCTTCGGCGTAGCGCATCTGCTTGTTGAAGAACAGGTTCACGACCTTGAGCTTGTCCATTTCGCTGACCTGCTTCTCGGTCGCCAGCAAGTTCTGCCAGGCATCGATGCGCTGCTTACCCGCTCCCAACGGTCCGTACAGTGCTTCGGCACGGCGGCTGATCAGGGAAAAATCCCAATCCGCGCTCAGATAGCCGACACACGCCGTGCACGTCAGTGCAAGCGCCAGAAGCATCCATAATCCAGGGCGCTTTTGAGCCGGGCGTGTCGCCAATTTGTCTAGTCCATCAGGCCATGGATAACGGAAAGGGATGGTGAGGGGTTGAGGGAGGAAACGCAATGGCGCGGTGAGATCATGCGCAGAAGCAAATGCCCGCAAACGCGACTCATGATAGGCTCGCGCCCCTTGATTTCATGACTGGCTGGGTTGGTTTGGAAACGCGTATGGATATTGGTTTGAGCTGCACCGTCTGGGCGATGTGTGAACGTGCCGGTCATCTGGATGGGATTGGCGTGTACACCCGCTCTCTGTGGCAGGCGATGGAAGCGCTCAAACAAAGCGAAGACCCAGGCATCACCGTCAAACCCTACGCGTTTGGCCGCAATCTGCCCCAACTCGCGTGCGGCGTGCCCAAGACGCTCTCGGCAGACTTCCGGATTCAGGTGCTGGCGAGCGGTTTGCTCAGCCTGCCGCTGCCCAACTCCTCCGCCATCGCTCGCGATGTCGACATCGTCCACGCCTCCGATCACCAGATCCCGCGCATCAGCGGCGTGCCCGTCATTGCCACGGTCATGGACGCTATTCCGCTGATCCATCCCGAGTGGATCAGACAGAACCTCAAAACCCTCAAGGGTTGGCTGTTCGCGCGAAGCGTGCACAGCGCCGATCACCTGATCACCATCTCCGAACACAGCAAGCAGGATCTGGTCACGCACATGGGGATTGCCCCCGAGAAAATCAGCGTGACGCCCCTTGGCGTGGACCCGGTCTACTTCGAGCGCATTCCCCTCGAAACCCGTGACGCTGTGCTGAACAAGCATCAGATCAAACCCGGTTTCTTCCTGTTCATCGGCACGCTGCAGCCTCGCAAGAATCTGCCGAAGGTGCTGGAGGCGTTCAACGCGCTGCCGGAGGCAGTGCGCAAAGAGCATCCGCTGATTGTGGTGGGACGTGACGGCTGGGCCAACGAAGACCTGATTCCGCAGCTCAAGGCGCTGGAAGCAAAAGGCGAAGGGCGCTGGCTCAGTTACCTGCCGCAGTCCGACGTGTTCGCACTGCTCCAGAGCGCCAGCGCATTGGTGTTTGCGTCTTTGTACGAAGGGTTTGGCTTGCCGGTGATCGAAGCATTCGCGGCGCAGTGCCCGGTCATTGCGTCGAACACCACGTCCCTGCCGGAAGTCACCGGCAATGCCGCCTGGGCGGTCGACCCGCTGGATGCGTCGAGCATCTCGGCGGCCATGCTCGACGTGTTGAGTAACGATGCGCTCAGGATAGAGCGAGTTGAAATAGGGCTGGAACGCGCCCGTCAGTTTACCTGGCAGGAATGCGCGCGGCAGACCCTGGCGGTGTACCGCAAAGTGTTGGCGGCACACCCCAAGGCGTAAGTCGCTGCAGACTACTTAGGGGTTACTTTGGTGTTACTGGGGGCTGAATTATTCAAGTCCTTTAGCGCTTCCGAATCATCGCCGCCCAGCCACACGTTCACGCTGGCAACGCTCTCTTGCGACAGCTTGCCGGCCCAACGATTCAGGATGAACAGATTGGTGATGAAGTCGTACTGAGATTTCAGCAGGTCGCTGCGCGCCTTGAACTCGTTCTGCACGGCGGTCAGGACGTCGACGGCGTTAACCACACCATAAGTGAACGCCTTCTGCGCCGCGATGCTCGACTGTTTGGCCGAGGACAGCGCGTTCTGGCCTGCGCGGATCTTGTCTACGGCAGATTGAGCAGTGAGATAGGCGTTAGTGGTTTCCTTCACCACTTGCCGGCGCACCCCCTCAAGGTCCTGCTCGGCCGCATATTGGTCGTCATACAGGCCGCGCACACGCGCAGAGGTCGAGCCGCCGCTGTAGATCGGCACTTTCAAGCCGATGGTTGCAACGTAACTGTCGCTTCGTGGGGTCAGCGTGTTGTCGTAACCGACGTCACTCTGTTGAGCGCCCAAGTTAAAACTAAGTGAAGGATAATGCCCGCCTTTGCCTTCACGCACCGCCGCATCGGCCGCCGCCAGGTTGCTTTCATAGGCTTTGAGCAAAGGGTTGCTGTCGAGCGCCTGGGCGATCCAGGCGTCCAGCGGCAACGTCGGCGCTTCAAGCGCGATGTCATTACGGATCCGGCTCAAGCGATCATTAATAGGGCGCCCGACAATTTCCGACAACCCTTCCCGTGAAAGACGCACCTGATTGCGCGCTTCGATTTCCTGGGCCAGCAATGAGTCGACCCGCGCCTTGAGATCCAGCATGTCCGTGATCTTGGCCATCTGCTTGGCATACATCGCGTTGACACGGTCAAGACTGCCCTGAGTGGCGCGCCGTTCGGCCACAACCAACTCCAGCGCATCGTCAGCGGCCAGGGCGGCGAAATAACGCTTGGCCAGATCCACCGTCGCTTCGGCCTGAGAGTCCTCGGACTGGGATGCCTTCTGCAACGTTACACTCTTGGCCTTCTGATACCGCTCCCACGCCTCCTTGTTATAGATGAACTGGCTAAGGTTCAGCCCATAGCTTTTGTTGTCGTAGATCTCTCGCGACTGTTCATCCTTGCGCAAAATCCGGTTGAAGTTGCTGTCCGCCGACACCTGGGGCAGCAGCCCGCCAAAGGCTTCGCGCTCCTGCTGTTTGGCAGACCGCGCATGTGCATAGGCCGAAAGGATGCGCGGATCTTCAAGCCGCGACTCTTTGTAGAGCGTCATCAGATCAAGCGAATAGGTCGAGGCACTAACCTGCTGCGGGGCTACAGGCTGTGCGGCATGAGCATTGAGTGCAAACAAACCAAACAGCAAACCGGGAAGAAAACGTACCACTGTCATTCCTCGATCATCGACTTGGCGAACATGTTGCGCGCAGGCTTAAGCAGGTACTGCAGCATCGTGCGGTCGCCCGCGTTGATCAGCACTTCCGCCGGCATACCCGGCTGCAGTTTGCGGTCGCCCAGGCGCTTCAGGCCGTCATCGGTGATTTTCACTCGCACCAGGTAGTAGCCCTCTCCGGTTTTCTCGTCGGTAAGACGGTCCGCCGAGATTCGCGTGACCTCCCCCTGAATGACCGGGGTGGTAGCGCTATTGAACGCGCTGAAGCGCACGTCCGTGAGTTTGCCAAGGGTGATGCGGTCGATGTCGTTCGTCGAGACGTGCGCCTCCACGACCAGGTCCGAAGACTCCGGCACGATGTCCAGCAACGGTGTTCCTGCGCTGACAACACCGCCGATGGTGTGCACTTTCATGTCCAGCACCATGCCGTCTTCCGGCGCGCGGATGACGATGCGCGACAGCCTGTCCTTGAGCGCGCTGGCCTTTTCCTGCAAGTCAAAGACCTGCGCCTGCACGTCGCTCAAGTCCTTGGCGACATCGGAGCTGAATTTCTGGTTGGTCTGGACAATCTGCATTTCGGTTTCGTTGATCTGCAGACGCGTCTTGGTGATGGTCGACTGGTGGTCAGCGACCTCAGACTTGAGCATATCCAGCTTGCGCTCCTGCTCCAGCAAACGCTGGTTATCGACGAAGCCCTGGCGCAGCAGATCCTTAAGCTCGGTGATCTCGCGGGTATAGGATTTCTCGAGATTGACCTTGGTGCCGATCATGTCGTTAAGGCCAATGATTTGCTGCTTCAACTGGCCTATGCGCTCTTGCTGCACCGAGATTTCGCCCAGGCGCGCGTCATGCCGGGACCTGAAGACCTGGGCTTCACCATCAATGGCTTCACGGGCGCGATCGCTTTCGACGCCATCGATTTTCAGTGCAGGGATGGCTGGCAAGTCGTCACGCTCGGCGCGAAGACGGGCCTCTTTGGCGCGAGCCGTAATGAGCTGGTTACGGGTGGATTCGTACTCTGAACTGAGCTGGCCATCGTCAAGGATGATCAACGGATCGCCCTTGTGCACGGTGTCGCCGTCACGGGCGCGCAGTTCTTTTACGATCCCGCCTTCCAGATGCTGAACGGTTTTGCGGTAGCTCTGCACGGTGACAACGCCGGTGCCGTAGACCGCGTTGCCCAGCGGAGCAAAAGCTGCCCACGTGCCGAACAAACCGAAGGTCACCAGGACAATGGTCATCCCGACCCGGCGGATGCCGCGGTCAGAAGTCGGCATATCATCAGACGGCTCGTCGAGCACGGTAATCGCGTTACTGGTCATTCATGAATTCCTTTCAGGCGCTGGGCTGAATTGCGCCGGTCGCAGCTGGAGCTGGAGCAACACGAGGCGGGGTTTGACCCTGCGTCTGGGCTTGAGCTTTGGCCTGTTGCTGAGCCAGTTCGGCGATCACTTGATCACGCGGGCCATACATCGTCATCGCGCCGCTGTTCAGGACCATGATCCGGTCCAGCCGCGAAAGGACATTGGGGCGGTGCGAAATAATGAACACCGTCGCGCCGGTCTCTTTCATCTTCTGCAGTGCCACGCCCAATGCACGCTCACCGACCTCATCAAGGTTGGAGTTGGGCTCATCCAGCACGATCAACCGAGGGTTGCCATATACCGCACGCGCCAGACCAATGCGCTGGCGCTGGCCGCCGGACAGGTTGACGCCTTCGCTGCCGATCACCGTGTCGTAGCCGTCCGGCAATTGCAGGATCATTTCATGGACGCCGGCAATGCGTGCCGCCAACACGGTTTTCTCGGGATCGACCTTGGTGAAGCGAGCGATGTTATCGCTGATGCTGCCTTCGAACAGCTCGATGTCCTGGGGAAGGTAGCCCAGGTGCGGACCCAGCTTTTGCTTGTCCCACGTACTGATGTCGGCGCCGTCGAGCCTGACCACACCGTGCTGCGGCGGCCAGATGCCGAGCAATGCACGGGCCAGCGTCGATTTGCCCGCCGCGCTTGGCCCGACAATACCGACGATGCTGCCGGCGGGTGTCACAAAACTGATGTTTCTGATCACCGCCGCTTTCGCACCGGGTGGTGCCACAACGAGGTTTTCGACTTGCAGATGGCCTTCCGGGTCCGGCAGAGACATACGCTCTGGCTCGGCGTTGAGCTTGTCCAGCGTGTCGTTCAGCCGCTGGTACTGCACGCGAGCCGCAACGAAGCCTTTCCAGCTGCCGATCATCAGATCGATAGGTGCAAGTGCGCGGCCCAGCAAAAGGGAGCCGGCCATCATCAATCCGGGGTTTATATCGTGAGTGACCACCAGGTACGCGCCCGCCGCCAGCATCATCGACTGCGCCCAGGCCCGGAATGTTTTGGAAATCGACGTGATGATGCCGCTCTTGTCGCTGGCGTCCGACTGCAGCACCAGGACGCGTCGCTGCCTGACCGCCCACTTGCCCATCAGCGTGTCGAGCATGCCCATCGACTCGATGACCTCGGCGTTGCGCAGGCTCTTGGTCGTGTGCAGGTTGGCGGAGAGGCTCTGCTTGTTGGCCTCTGCCAGCGCTTTGCCGGTGTAGCGGTGGTTGAGGTATGCCAGAAACACCAGCACAACGGCCGCGATCACGGTCATCCACCCGAACCATGGGTGAAACATGAACATCACAGCGGTGTAAGCCGGGAGCCACGGCGCATCGAAGAACGCAAACAGCCCGTTACCGGTCAAAAACTGCCTCAGGGAAGTAAGGTCATTGAGCGACTGTGCCGACGCATCCATGCCGCCGCTGCTCAACGCTTTCTTGAAGCTCGCCCGGTAGACATCACGGCTCAGCAGCACATCCAGACGGTTGCTGATGCGCACCATGATGCGCGATCGGACCCACTCGAGAGAGCCCAGCGTAATCATCAGGACGGTGAGAATAAGGGTGAGCATGATCAGGGTGGAGGTGCTGCTGCTCGGCACCACCCGACCCGAAATCTGAATCATGTAGAAGGTAGGGACCAGCATCAACGTGTTGACGAAAAAACTAAAGAACCCGACCGAGAGGAAGCTTGCGCGACAAGCCTTGAGGGCGGCCTGCAGGTTGTTTTCGTGTGAGCGACTCATAGAATCCATTACTGATGAGAAAAGGCTGCGAGCCAGGGAGTGTACCAGCGGAGGATCAGGCAGGCAGCATTAAAGGGCCAGCAGCCACCGAAGAGTTGAGCTTTCTAGATTAATTTTTCTTAATGTTTCCATACTGGACAACAGCCCCCATTCGGATGAAGTTCAAAAAAACCAATAAGTTCATAATCTCGATATTCAATC
Source organism: Pseudomonas sp. Ps21-P2 (assembly GCF_039672565.1). Taxonomy (NCBI): domain Bacteria; kingdom Pseudomonadati; phylum Pseudomonadota; class Gammaproteobacteria; order Pseudomonadales; family Pseudomonadaceae; genus Pseudomonas; species Pseudomonas sp. Ps21-P2. Next base: position 213,407 of record NZ_JBDFPL010000010.1, on the reverse strand, counting down.
GGATAAAGTGCCACTGTCTAGCGCGAGTAATGTTGCAGGCATTGTGCGCGTCATGCCACTACCGTTGCTCGTTTTACAACACATCAGCGACGTTAAACCAGTGACCGTATTAGCCATCATTGCAGTGGCCTTGCAGTTACTCAGCCAGGCTGAGTGAGCAACCTTGAAGGCACCCGCAAGGATCTGTCACGACCCGATGGCGCAGCCCCAGGCCATTTGCGGACTCCTCGGGATCCAAAAAAAAAGAAGAGGCAGATAGAAGGCTAGCTTCAAACGCCCGCGCTAGAGCGGCTGACGTTTTATCGACCTTGCGGCAAAGCGGCCGATCGGCTGTCAGTACGCCCTTTCGAAACGACGAGACGAGCTCCTCGCCGACCCATCCCTCGAAGCGAATGGGGCATGAAACCGTGACCGAGATTGCCGGCGAAGCCGTGGTTCGCCCAAGGTTCGGGACAACAGGCGCGCTTCTGACAAACGGTAACCACAATCGAGTGAATCCATATCACTATGCCCACAGCCAACTCGCACTGGGAAAGGGGAATATTCCTACATTCTGAATTGACATTTCTGAGGGATCGATTAACCTCGGCCTTCGGCAGATGCCACCAGTGCGCCACTAAGTTGTGCAGTACGATTACAGCGTTGATGGATCAAATAATCGCTATCAGCTGCTGGTAACTCGGGATAAGAAGGAAGCTTATTGAGTGCAGTCGCAAACATTAGATGGCCTGAAAATTACGTCTCGCGTGACGCTCCTTGAGCCTGGGATGTACATTTTTCGTTATGCCTCACAGCCCATCGGCGAGCGAAGCGTCTGCATCGCGTTGCAACAGGCGCCTCTGGGCAAAGGCGTCATCGACTTCTTCCCTGCCGAAGGCGTCTCCAAGAACATGCTCACCCGACTGGGCGACTGCATTATCGGTCGTGTCAAAGGTGGCGTTTCAACCGTTCTGATCACTGAATATTATCTGGCTGATGTCGAAATCGACCCCGTCGACCTGCGTATAGATCGCATCGACACGTCTTCGGCGATCATGCGCAACTTCATGCCCGCTACCCCAGCACCAGAAGCCGTGGCTTTTTCCGCGACAGTCCCCGTGCGCGCCGTTCTGAAACTCATTGGCCATGTCGAAGGCAAAGGCGATGTTTCAGTAGCAGACGAATGCCTGGGAGATGAACTTGGCACCACTCGCCTGGAAGGTTTCTCTGTCCATTGGGACAACAAACCGACCGGGGTTGACCTTGCGTATACCAGCACTATTGCTGGAGCAGGCCCTAGCCAGAAAGTTCTCACCGGCAGCTTTACCGGCGCGCGCAATAAAGGCGCAGCACTCGTCGCCGTAGGTTTTGGCTTGACGGGGCCGGATCGCGCACTCTACGAATTGACGGGCTATGTGGTTTTTGCAGGCGCAGCGCCGCAAGCCATCGTTGCCGAACAAATGCTTTTTGGACCGAGCGGCAGTGAGCCGCTGGTTGCACTACAGCTTTCAATTACTCCCAAAACCGAGATCAACGCTCTCCGCCATAAGTCTCTCAGGGAAAAACCTGCGATTACGCAGACAGATAGCAACATAGGCCAATTGGCCTGAAACATCAGGAATATGACTCATGGCACTGCAATATGATGCTCCTACCACTGGCGCTGATTTCAAAGACGCTATCGTTGGCAACCCAGACATCTCGGCTGCTACCGCTGCCGCTATCAGCTCGCTGCTGGGTCTGGACAACGCCGGTTCGTCCGTAGTTCTGGCTGGCTGGGATGGCGTTGGCGCTATCACTGCTCCAGAAGGTCAGGCTGTTGACGTTCTGGCAATCAAAACCACCGGCGCTGCCGGCACCAACACTACTCTGGTTCTTCCAGACAGCGTTGCCGATGCAAAAGTCATCATCATTGACAGCGAAGCAAACGTCAGCCTGACCGTTACCGAGCAAGCTGCTCCTGCTGCTGAGGCACGTCTGTTCGCAGTTGAAGCTACTGCTGCAACCGAGCTGGTCATCAACGGCGGCAACGGCAGCGACAAACTGACTTACGCTGGTACTGCGAACGTCACCCTGGATGGCGGCGCGGGTAACGACGTTCTGATCACTGGTAGCGGCGACGACGTCGTCACCGGCGGCGCGGGCAACGATCACATCGAAACTGGCGCTGGCAACGACATCATCAACACTGGCGAAGGCAACGACGTTATTCTGGCTGGCGCAGGCCGTGACGTGATCAACGTATCCGGTGCAAGCACTGATTACACTGTTGACGTCACCGGCAGCTTCCTGAACCTGACCGGTACCAACAACGTCACCATCCAAGGCGGCGAGTTCGTCACTTTCACCGACAACCACACTCTGGCAATCGTTGAAACCGACGCTGAAGCAGCTGCTCTGCGCCTGTTCGATGGCCTGCTGGGCCGCGACGTCGACAACGCAAGTGCCGAGTTCTACAGCACCGCAGTTCAGAATGGCGCTTCGTTGAGCACCATCGCGAGCAGCTTCCTGGCTTCGAACGAGTACAAAGCTTCCGTCAACGACGGTTTCCTTGATCAGACTTACTCGCTGCTGCTGGGTCGCGTAGATGGCGCTGATGATGCTGCTCAGACCTACTGGCAGGATCAGTTGGCTTCGGGCAAAACTCAAGCCGAAGTGGCTGCAGCCATCAGCACCTCCGCTGAAGCTCAAGCTCACGCGCAGTCGAACGACGACTTCATCTCGTCGCTGTACTCCACTGCTCTGGGCCGTGCTGCAGACGCCGCTGACACCAGCTACTGGGTTGGCACTCTGATCGGCGGCAGCACTCGTGCTGACGTTGCAACTTCGATCTACTCTTCTGCTGAAGCGTCTCACCACGCCAACGCCGAGTTCATCGACTCGCTGTACAGCAACGCACTGGGCCGTGACAACGTTCCAGACACCGACGCTGGCAAGGCTGCTTGGATTGCCGCTGTCGACCAAGGCGCTGTGACTCAGGCTGACGCTGTTATCGGCATCGTCGGTTCGCCAGAAGGCGTTGAGCACAACTCCAACGTTGTAGTGGTACACGGCGCAGTCTAAACACTCGCACCGTTGCAACTTTGAATACCCTCAGCCGCAAGGCTGGGGGTACTCGGAAAAAGGGGCACCTTTGGGCGCCCCTCTTTATTTTTATGCGAACCCCCATGGCCCAGTCAGAACACAACGACCTTGAGCGTGGAACGCTCATGGAGCAATTTCACCATGCACGCCAGATTGGCGAACATGGGAGTGCCATGTTTTTAATTGATAAAGCGCTCCAGACACCCGAATACCGACCCGAAGCTCTGATCTGGAAGGGCATCGAGGCCCTGCAACAACAACGCTTGCACCACGCCTTCCTGTTCCTCGGTTCCGCTGCTCAGGCATTGCCGGGCCGCGCCGATGTGCGGGCGCTCGCTGGTCGCAGCGCCCTGGCACTTCAACAGCCAGAACTCGCAACTCGCTTGTTGGCCGCTGCATGGCAACAGATGCCTACGGACCCGGGCCTGCGAATCATGTTGTGGCACGCCCGCAGTCAAAGCATGCCACCTGCCAAACTGCGTCGATTGATCTTCACGCACTTACCTGAGATAGACGACGCTGCCGAACTGGGGCTGGTGCTGAAGATGCTGGCCGCCCAGCCCGACGCACCGGCCGAAGTCGGCGTTGCGCGTTTCGACCCGCAGAGCAATGAGGTCACAGGGTGGGCCGTGAGCCTGCGATCCCCTGCTTCGGTTGTTTCCATTCAGATCGAATCCGGGGGGCAGCGCATCACACACTTCGCTGACCTGCCGCACCCACTGCTCTTTAAAGCAGGCATTTGTGAAGCACACGGAGGTCTGCGCGTTCGAGTGGCCGACCCTGCACCAACGCTGCACGTCCGGTGCACCGACGGCACGCCCCTTATTGGCAGTCCACTTTCCAAACTCCCGCCTTTCAGTCCCCCTTCGCCAGTGGGCAAAAAAACCAGTCGCCTAGAGCCGGTCGACATTCTCGTCCCGGTGTACGACGGTTACGAAGAAACACTGGAGTGCATCAACAGCGTGTTGCGCAACCGAAGCCTGAATCGGACCGCGCATCGGCTGATCGTGCTCGACGATGCGACTCCGAACGCGGAGCTTCGCACAGCCCTGCAAAGGCTGGCCGATGATGGCCAGATTGAACATATCCAACATGCTTCCAATCTGGGCTTCATTCGCAACGTCAACCGCGGAATGGCACTGCACACCGAGCGCGATGTGGTGTGGCTCAATGCCGACACCCGCGTGCATGGCAACTGGCTGGATCGACTACGCGCCGTTGCCTACAGCGACAAGGACATCGCCTCAGTCACGCCTTTCACGAACAACGGTGAACTGATGAGCTTCCCGGTCAGCCGCGTCAGCCATAACATGCCCACCGCCGAACAACAGGCCGAGCTCGACCAACTGGCGCAGACTGCCAATGCGGCCGCTATGGAGATCGAAACAGGTTGCGGGTTTTGCCTTTATATAAAGCGCGATGCGATTACCGAGGTGGGTTACCTCGATGAGGTACACCTGCTGCGCGGCTATGGCGAAGAAACAGACTGGTGCTTGCGTGCTCGCTCACTGGGATGGCGCCACATGGGGGCACCCAATGTGTTCGTGGCCCATCAGGGAGGCATTTCTTTTGGCGAGGAAAAATCGCTGCGGGTGGCCCACAACAACGCCATCCTAAAACGACGCTATCCGAACGCATCCGACCGTTACCAGGCTTTCTGCCTGCGAGATCCGATCAAGCCGGCGCGCCAGGCGTTGCAACGCGCACGCCTCAGCCACCTTTCGGCGCACTTGGCGACATCTTCAGCCGAAAAAGTGCTGACCCTGAAGAGCTTGCACATTCACAGCGCTGACGTTGATGAACCCTTGAGCCTCACGTGGCGCCATCAGGGTTCACGCAGCGTGGCGACCCTGCGCGCAAAATGGGCCCCTCTGGATCTAACCCTGGAATACCAGCTACCGGAACATGCTGACCAACTGGCCACGGACCTCCGCGGCCTGGCGGTTGATGAAGTCGTATACCACCACCTGGCAGGCTGCCCTCCAGAACTGCTGACACTCGCGTCGCGGCTCGATAGGCCTTATCGCATCAGCTGCAGCGATGACGAGCTGCTGGCACGGCGCGAGGATCGTGAATGGACGAAATTTGCGCGCCAGGCACAGAGTGTCAGTCTGCCTTGGCAAGCCCTCCGCCAGCGCTACGCAGCGGCACTGCCGAATGCACGAATTGTGATCGACAAAAAAGCGAAGGTGGTACGTGCAAAAGGGCGACCACCGCAGACCCTGTTGATAGCAGATGACTTGCGCGGCGCGGAAATCGCAGGACGCTGGATCGACTTCGCCAGACGTGTGACTCGGGAAAACCTTCCCGTAGTCCTTCTCGCCGATGGCGACCACCCGTGGTTGAAAACCCTGATCGCCACTGGCGCGGTTCATGCATTGCCTGACGTGCAAGGTTTGGACAAGACCAACTGCCTATTGCTGGCGGGTTGCGAAGCAGCATTGAGCCTCAATGCCGCGCCCGGTGCAGGTTGGAACGCGCCGGCCCTTGCCTCAACCCTAGGACTGCCGTTGTATGCGATCACCAGCGCAGTAGCCAAAGAAGCTGGCGCGCTGCCGATGAACCACCTTCCCTTTTCACTGAGCCGGGCGTGATGTCAGAAGAAGTGCTAACGAAACCAACTGCCACTCGCCAAGCCAGTCAATCGTCCACAATGCGCGGCGCAACTACTGGCCTCTATGGCGATGTTCTGCAAGGTTGGGCGCTGGACGATGCACAGCCGGAGCAGCGCCTGGTCGTCGAAGTGATGGTCGATGGTGCCTGCGTAGCATTAACCCGCGCGGATCAGTTTCAACCGAACGCCGAGATCGGTGACCACTTCCATGGCTTTGCCGTACAACTGCGGCAGAGCTGGCTGGACGGGGCGAAACACATCAGCGCTCGCGTTGCAAATCAGGACTTTTCCCTCGCCGGCGATCTGCAAATGCCGACGCGGCCCAGTAAAGAGCCGGCCCCCGTGGCCTCGCGAGTCTGGCACAGCGGCGGACTGCGCCTGAACGGCTGGTCCTGGGACCCGGATGCGCCTTCGCGTCATGTTGAAGTAGTCGTTCGCGAGGGCGATCGAGTCGTGGGTCGTGCTTCCTGCAACATCCATCACCATGCGCTCGCTGAGCGACCGACCAGCGACCACGGCTTCAATCTCGACCTTCCGTGGGAACTGGCAGATGGTGAGGTCCATACCCTGCACGTTGAGAACGACCTCGGCCATCCTCTTTCAGGCAGCCCGATCAGAATGTGTTGCTGGCCCGAGGGTATTGAAGGGTTGCTGCGTCAACATGACGATCACGGCCCTGACGAACAGACCATGGCGCTGCTCACCCAGATCGCAAGGGAGCAATCACTCCACCTACCGAAAAGCGCCGGCTTCCATCATTACCCGCAATGGTTCGAGGTCTTTCAGCACACGCCTCCACGAAATGCGCGCCCCCTGAAAAACAAGATCGGTGTACTGCTGATCAGTGACGGCGACATGACGCTGGAGGGGCTCAGCCTCGCGAGTTTGCGCGCGCACAGCGCTGCGCCTCTGAAAGTCGCGAGGACGTCGGTGGATAACCTGCTACCAGAGGTGAAAGAGCTGCTGGAAACGGGTTGCGACTGCATCGTTCCCATAAGGGCAGGTGATCACTTCGCGCCTCGCGCATTGGACCATCTGGTTGGCATGCTCGACGAGGGCGTTGCATGGGGTTACGCCGACTGCGACCGCGACGGGCCGCAAGGTGAACGCACCCTCCCCTGGCTCAAACCCGTATGGGACGTAGACCTGTTCGTTGGCGCAGACATCTTTACCCCCGGCGCTATCTTTAGCGCAGACATCGTGCAGGCGGCACTTTCATTGCTGGCGCCTGCCAACGAATTGCACTCGCTGAACTGGGATTTCCTCATCGCAGGCATCGTACTCGCCACCGAGCGGCTTCAAGCCAGCGTGGTCCACTTGCCGCAGGTCGTCTACCACCGACACCACCAGTGCCCGGCCAGCCCTGAACTTGCGTGGCCGGCGATGGATCGGCATCAGGCGATCGGCTGGCTGTGCCAGAGCATGACACCGGGCACAACGGTCAGCGCGCTGCCGAACTACCCGGCATTGCTGCGCGCTCGCTGGCCCCTGCCGCTGACGCTGCCTCGCATCAGTCTCATCGTGCCGACGCGCGACCAGGTGGGACTGTTGCGAACGTGCATCGAAGGTCTGCTCAACAACACTGATTACCCGCAGCTGGAAATCATCGTTGTCGACAATCAGTCGAGCGACCCTGAAGCCCTGGAATACCTGCGTTACCTGCCAACCCAAGGCGTGAAAGTGCTTCCGCACCCGTTCCCGTTCAACTACTCGGCGATCAACAACCGCGCGGTGGAACAGGCGAGCGGGGAAATCATTGGCTTGGTCAACAACGATATCGAGATCATCGAAGCGGGCTGGTTGAAGGAAATGCTCAGCCAATTGCTGCGGGATAACGTCGGAGCAGTGGGCGCCAAGCTGCTATGGCCAAACCGGATGGTGCAGCATGGCGGCGTTGTCGTCGGTATCAATGGCCTGGCTGCCCATGCAGGCAATAATCTTGAAGAAAACGACGCGGGCTACCTGGCGACCAACCAGCTCACTCGGCGCCAAAGCGCTGTGACCGCGGCTTGCTTGTTGATGCGCAAGTCGCTTTTCGAAGACCTCAATGGCCTGGACGAAAAAGCATTCCCGGTGGCGTTTAACGATGTCGATCTTTGCCTTCGTATTCAGCAACAAGGGCTGAATCTAATCTGGACGGCCTTTGCAAAGTTGATTCACGCAGAATCGGCGAGCCGAGGGAAGGATCAGACCCCGGAGAAGCGAGCACGGGCCCATCGCGAGCAGCAGGGGTTTATCGAGAAATGGTCACTGCACGGACAGGTCGATCCTCATTATCATCCGGCGCTGAGTCATGATTATCTAAGCGGGGCTTATGGTGGCCTGGCTTTGCCAGCAAAAGATCTCAAAGCTCGAAAACCAGCTCGTTGAGCACCTCGTACTAAACCGATTTTTGACCTACTTGGCATCTTGTTTTTCAACAAGCTGCGACATAATGAGCAAATGATTGATGAAGAGTAAAAGCACAGTAAAAAAGGCTCAAAAGGCAGAAGTCATTAAAAACTTTTGTATCGTGGGAAACTGTGCCGGGAGGACAGCTTGGTTTGCTGAGCTACTTCACTCCAAAGCTACGCCATTGGGACAGCTCACTGACGTCACCTCAGATTTCGAGCATCTGCAGGATTTTGGTGCCAACGCCCACGGGTTAGATGCTAAGACAGATCTAGAACTTATATTCAAACGCAATAATGCGACTTTTGAGGCTTGGTACTGGCAACCCAAGATGATCGAGGAAGTAGTTAAGTCCTGGGAAGACTTGGGTAAACACACTCAGTTTGTCCTAGTTTACACTTCACCTGTGGAAACATTGAATGCCGTGACATCAGGCTCTGGGCAACTGATAGTCGATGTGGAGGGTACTCTTAAGAAATGGCGTCAGGATACTGAACAGTTGATGTTGTTATCTCAACGAATCCCGGACCGCTGTCTGATTGTCAGCGCGGATACGCCGCAAGCGATTCGAGCAGGCCTTGAAAATCTGAAAAACAAGCTGAAGCTTGTCCTCGAGCATTCTGTTCCATCTGAAAATCCTGTGTCGAATGAGGTGTCTGACAAGTTTGAAAGCTATATAGCCAATGAGTCCAGAATTGCACAGCTGCACAGTCAACTTTACCAAAGCGTGCTTCTGAATACCTCACCCTTAGGCTTGGATATGGTCGGAGTTGGGCATAATGATCGTGCAGCGAAGTCAGTAGACGACGAAGGATGCCCGTCGAAGGGAAGTTATGGCGACGACTACTCAGGCATCGGGGATGAATTGCTAGATTTACAAGAAGAGAATCGAGAGCTGACGCAAAAGCTACATATGATCCAGGAAGAACTTGAACAAAAGCTGGTATCAAATAAAGAATATCTTTCATTAATAACTGCCCAGCGTCTAGCCTTGGAAAAGGTATACAGTGCATTCCCTGATTACTGGAGTGTTGAAGCGATATCCACCAGCATATTGAAAGAGAGTGAGCCCAACAGCGTTGTCGAAATACGCCTCACTAATGCCGAAGTGAACTATAAGATAGTTGAAGGTATTACAATCAGGGTCTCGCTCAACCCAGATATGCCCAGCATTAGCGTTAAGCCGACTACTTTAGACTGGCTTAGCTGCATGAAGAACTCCGCGACTGAGTGGCTGACAATCGAGCCGCGTCAAGGCGCGCTTTACCAAGGGCCGAACGCAGTCATCAGTCGTTTGGGCCCAACGGATTGGTCGTCACTTTTAGAGCTGCTAAAAAAGCTAAAGTCTTATGTCAACTCAGGTGCGAACAAGCACCAATTTCCAACTAAGTTATCTCAGATCAGAAAAGCACTAAGCGCTCTCTACGAGACTCTAAACGCATGGCCTATGGTGCCTAGATACGACAAAATCACTCTAAAGGATACCCTTCAGCAGGGAGACTATCGCAGCTTGGGCATCTCGATATCCAACTTAACTATTGGCACATTCAGCTGGGGCAGGCTGTCTTATCGCCTGGCGACGCTAGACGACTCAGGGGTTACTTTTGGCACTAATCCCCGATTGGAATTTCCACAGGACTCGAAATCTGCACTGCAAAATTGGTTTGCAGAGACAGAGGACGCCAGAGGTCAGCGTTTGGAGTTGCGATTCGCAAAACCTGATGCGATGGATTTACAAGTGTGGAGCGCGCTAGCGGAAAACGACAAATTATTAATCGCGGGACTCATCAGCAGTCTCGGAAACCAGTTAAGTGATCTCGAGCACTCTAACGAGCTGGTTAAAACGGATTGGAACGAGTGGCAAATGTTGGCGAATTCTATCAAACAAATTGCCGCAAAGAAAATAACCGCCTGATAGGCCAACACCATGAATTCCAAAATGATTTATGTGCTCAATAAAGAACTTTTAATGCTGGTGCTGATTAAATGACAAGCGAATATATGACTTCCACCCTATCACAGGCGAACGCAGCTTTTCGAAACGGCGAATACGCGCGTGCGGTCTCATATTATGAGAAAGCTGTACAGGAAAATCCTGAGCTCGCTGAAGTCATTGACATCAATATCAGGATGGGACGTAAGCATTGGCTACGCAGCAACGACCCAGAAGGCACAGCGCAGTCAATATTCACCACCGGTTCTGAACAAGGTAGAACGGAAGAGCGCGCGGCCAACGATATTGGACCTCATTACACCTCCGAGGATCATGAATTGATCGCGCTGAGCGGTCTTTTCAGCCATAACTATTACTACGAAAACTATGAGGACGTAGCGGCATCAGCCGCAGACCCAATAGAACATTACTGTCAACACGGCTGGAAAGAGCACAGGAATCCTAATAAAGAATTTAACACACATTATTATTTAGGAACCAACGCGGACGTTGCACAAGCTGGAGTGAATCCATTTGCTCACTGGGTGCAATACGGGCAATTCGAGCTAAGAAAAATAAAAAAAGTTGAAGTCGATCCTTTATATGACCCTGGCGCTCATCAGCCGACAGTTATTTTTTTGAGCCATGAAGCATCTCAGACAGGCGCACCAGCGGTTTTGTTGTCTCTAATGCGTTGGGTGAAAAAAAATACTAGTATTAAATTTTCAATCATTATTGGTTCCCAAGGGGTCTGGAACAAGCGATTTGAGGAAATCGCCCCTTGTTTTTATTTAGACCACGCACACAAGAATGGCTTGACCGCAGAACTTCGGGACTTTTGCGGCAGCAACGTTCAGTCAATCTATGTCAACACAATCGCATCCGGCTCTTATGCAGAACATTTGAAATATCTAGGGGCTGAATTCATTACTCACGTTCACGAGATGGAGAACGTGTTTGAAGTTTTTGAAGCTCAATTCCTGTCCTTATCGAAAATATGCAATAAATACATTGCGGTTTCCCCAGGATCAGTGGAGTCACTTAGAAAAAGGAATGTAGACGACCGTGAGATTTCTTTTCTAAAGCCCTTCATTGAGCCTTTCGATTTCTATCGTTCAAAAAGGCATCTCAAAAGCAAAAAAACAATAATATTCGGCTGTGGCGCTGTGGAGAAAAGGAAGGGGTTTGATCTATTTTGTGAGACAGCACTGACCTTACTCCGGCGGGGTGTATCTGACTTCAAGATGATTTGGATCGGATCTGCCAGTGGTAAAGACCTTAATCCTGAAAGCGAAATTGAAAGCCGTCATTTAGCAGGTTTCGTGGAGTGGGTTGGGCCAAAAGAAAACCCGCGAGAATATTTTGCATCAGGCGATATTTTCCTACTTACTTCTCGGGAAGATCCTTACCCATTGGTATGCATGGAGGCTGCTGAAGCGGGTATGCCGATTGTGTGCTTTGGTAGCGAAGCAGGCGGGATGCATACCTTTGTAGAAGATGATGCTGGGATCGTCGTTAAATACCTAGATGTCGGAGACATGGCGTCCAGCGTGCTCGAATTAATCAAGGACATTGACAAAAGGTTGTCAATGGCCGAGCGCGCTCGAACAAAGGTTTCTGAACGTCATTATGTAGATAGCGTCGCGCCAAAGATCCTCGAACTTCTACCTGATGGAATCTACCATTCGGACTCGGATTACGAAGCTTTTATCAAAAAAATCGACGAATGCCGAGTCGTATCGTTCGACATATTTGATACGCTGGTAACAAGGCAGTTCCGTGATCCAGAAGTAATTTTTGACCTGATAGAATATCAGCTTACGGAACACGAGCCAGCAGCGCTGCCCTTACTGAAAGAGCGCATGGATACCGCAGGGATGGTACTGGGGCGCCATCTGGGGGAGAAGGATGATGTATCCATCGACTCTATTTACGAGCATATGTCCTTTTTCAACAATTCCGCCATCGAAAAGTCTGTCGAGCTCAGCGTCTGCGTTCCCCATTCCCTCGGAAAGAAACTGTATGACTACGCCAGAACGAAGGGAAAAACAATATACATCGCAAGTGACATGTACTTGGACCAACATACAATAGAAGCTATTTTACGGAACTGCGGCTATTCCCATTGGGACCATTTACTCCTGTCATCGACGCTAGGTAAGAAGAAAGAAACCGGCAAACTTTTCAATTCGCTAATTGATATCGCTGGCAGGTCAAACTATTCCCCAGCGGACATTTTCCATATCGGGGATAACTGGGAAGGTGATGTCCGCCAACCTAAGCTAGCAGGGTTTGACACAAAGAGGTTTTCGCCTATCGGAGAGCACTCCCGGAAAATCTTCAGACTGTCTCTCGATCAAAAAAAGAAGCTCTCTCAAAAGGGCAGAATCTGGGATAGCTACTGTGAACAGCAGAGCGATCTTTGGCACAAGGAAGCGCCAGGCATTTCATGCGACTTTTATACTCAGATCGGGTTCGAGATAACAGGGCCTTTGGCGGCCATGATGGCGATGTACGTAAGGTCGCAAGCTCAGGATGCAGGCATACACAAAATTGTATTCATGGCTCGAGATGGCCGAATCATAAAAAAAGCGTTCGACATACTTTACAAAGATCAGCTAGCGTCGGATGAAATCTCATCGTGCTATATGCATCTTTCTCGTGCGACGGTTATTCCCGCAACTTTTCAAAACCCACTATCATCCAACGACATAGCATTTATTCTTGATGGGCTCCATCTTCAAGAAAAAGACGTCTCGTATTTTCTGAAAAAATCAGGACTCAACCCGCACGATAGTGGAGTCAGAGCAATACTTCTGGATAGTTTTCAATCCGAAGATTACGTGCCTGGATGGCAGGATTACCATAGCCTAAGCCGTTTACTTACTCAGCTTTCAGGCCGCATCCACTCTGCAAACGTAAAAAATCGTGAAAACCTTGAATTATACCTTTCAGAAAATGGCATTCTGAACGAAAAATCCGTGCTGTTCGTAGATGTCGGGTGGCTATTAAATATTCAATCTCGGCTGGAATACTTCCTCGGAAAACTAGCCTCGAAAACAAACGTCAGGGGATGCTATGTTGGTTCTCGCGAAAGGGTGAGCAAGGGTGTAGTTCACTCTGGATTCTTGTTCGAACAGGGAGACCCTTATGTTTATGCTGACTTCATAGAAGCAAATACCACTCTTTTTGAAATTCTTTTTTCTGCACCAGAACCATCGGCCAGGGGAATACTAACAAACCCGGTTTCGGGTAGAGCCAATATATCATTCAAAAAGATTCCAAATCCTCTCTCGAATGAATTCGTCGTTGCCCAGAAAATTCATTTAGGGGCGGAGGCTTTCTTCGAAAGATTTGGCAAAGCTCGGTCCTCGTTCTTCCCTGAAATAATCTCTAGAGATTACTTTTTTCAACTTTTTCAATCCCTTGCACAATCAGAGAACTTGGTTGCCAAGGCTGCCCTGGGTAATTTCGAAGTTTCGCTCGGGGGGGATCATGAGTTTACAGTCAAACAGGAATTAATTAAAAATGATGACCCACATACAAGCTATTGCCTGAAGGAAAAAGCTGACTACTTCGACCCTGTCCATTTCAAAATTCCACTAAAAACCTGTAATGCTCTGATCTTTAGCTCGGCAGGCCTGGATAATGGGTCAACCCGTTACAGATCAATCCACCTGGCTGAATCCCTTGGGAGTATTGGAGTAGAGTGCACCGTTGCGCACGTCGCCTTGGATATCGGCGACGCGGCGCCATTGATAGATCGAACTGATGTCATTGTCTTTCAGCGATGCTTTATGGAGCAAGGGAACGTTGCCGAGTTTTTTGAATATGCTCGAATGAATGGCAAACGGTGCGTCGGAGAAATTGATGACTTAGTGTTCCCTAAGTTTGTAGCTACGATTGGTTCAGTGACAGGCGGCGAGTGGAATATCGATGAAGCAATGTTCGTTGCCAGTGCGTACGAAAACTTCATTAAGCTAATGGACGGATGCATTGTTTCTACCCCACTGCTAAGATCCCACATAGCATCGGAATATAAAATCCCTTGCGAAGTCTACCGCAACAAGGTTAAACCGTTCACTTCAACCGATGCTGTCCTCGCACCAGATTCTTTAAAACTCATCTACGCATCTGGAACGTTTTCTCATAAGGAAGACTTCGACATCATCGAAGAGACGCTGTTTAATTTTTGCCTGAAAAATGCAGACTGCAAGCTTTCAGTACTCGGTGCGGCACAAGTTTCTGAACGATTACTTGCACTCGCGAACGTATCAAGTTACCCCATATTAGATTATAACGGGATGCTAGGATTTATCTCCAAACATGACTTGCTGCTTGTCCCACTTGTCGACAACGTGTTCAACCGCGCAAAATCAAATGTGAAATTTATCGAAGCGGGTTCGGTAGGAGTTCCTGTTCTGGCATCGGAGGTAGGCGAGTTCAAGCTAAGCATCAAGCATAAGACTAATGGCTTCCTTGCGAAAAATCCGCGAGACTGGGCCGCAATTCTTGAGCAGCTTCGGCTGCAGCCCACACGCTTAAAGTCTGCGGGCACTCAGGCCCAGTTGACAGTTTTGAAACGCTACACCACTGCTCAATGTGAATTGAAAACGAAGTTCCTGTGCGGCAATTTAAAGCAACAAACCACTAAGACCACGCTTTCACGGGTTGAAATCTGATGCAAGTACTGATTGTAGGTGGGGCGGGGTATATCGGCTCCCACATGGTGCATACCCTTATACGATCCGGATACGAGGCTATCGTACTGGACGACCTCAGCGGGGGCCATGCAGATGCTGTAATAGGCGCTAAACTCTTCGTCGGTTGCTGTTCAGACAAAGCATTGCTTGAGCAATTATTTAAAGACCACGACTTCTGTGCCGTCATGCATTTTGCGTCATTCATTCAAGTTGGGGAGTCCTCAATAGATCCGGCAAAATACTATGCTAATAACTTCTGCAAAACGGCCAACTTGCTCAATACGATGATATCAGCAGGGGTTAGCAACTTTGTATTTTCGTCAACTGCGGCGGTTTATGGAAATCCCATATCCGCCATCATCCAAGAAGATCACCCGAAACATCCCATTAACCCTTACGGGCGCAGCAAATGGATGGTAGAGCAGTTGCTTGAGGACTACGATACTGCCTACCAGTTCAGATCAGTGTCGTTGCGTTATTTTAACGCTTCTGGCTGTGCACCCGACACTGGATTAGGGGAGCGCCATGACCCAGAAACTCACCTGATTCCGCTGGTCCTGCAAACCGCGTCGGGTAGAAAGAAAGCAATCTCTATCTTTGGTGACGACTACGAAACGCCAGACGGCACCTGTGTTCGAGATTACATTCACGTGCTAGATATATGCAGCGCTCATCTGCTGGCAATGCAATATCTGCTCGACGGTGGAAAAAGCGACCAATTCAACTTGGGAAATGGCTCGGGCTTTTCCGTAAAGCAGGTGATAAACAGCGCCAGGGAGCTAACGGGGCGCGAGATCCCCGTAGTCACCCTGGCGCGTAGGTTGGGTGATCCGGCGCGTTTGGTCGCTGACGCTTCTAAAGCCTCACAAATATTACGATGGCAGCCCGGCAGATCTGATCTGAACACGATTATTTCTGACGCTTGGAGCTGGGAAGTTGATCACTGCTGGTAATTGAAAATTCAGCCCGAGAGGATTGGTGTTAAGATTCTGACAGTAATGATATCTGATAACGGAGAGTTCCATGATAACTGGCTGGATAGAGAGAAATGAAGGCAGCAGATTTTTTGGCTGGTTTTCCTGCAGCGACGAGTTGCTTGTAAAGCACAAAGCCCTTCATATTTACTTTTCCGGCGAGCTAAGATGGATTAAAAAAATAATCATTAAACCAGCTGACAGGCCGGACTTAGCAACATACGCCAATGCCTTTCTGTTCGAATTCGATCTGAGCACGGAAGATTTTCATCAGGGGGCCTCTACCTGTTCAATAAATTTTAAGCTTTCGTGTTCAGATGTCAGCTACCCGCTCTTGGTAACTCCTCATTTAGTGTCGCAGTCTGTTGCGGTTGCGGATAGCCTTAAACAGGGACTCTCGTTTGGCCGAATCTCGTCTGACGGCGCCGCTATTATAGGTGCAGGAGGTAAGATTTTTCTTAGAGAAGGCACTAACAATGTTGAAGGACTTTACAATGGCGAAACCTTTATCGACAGCAGAGGGTGGTTGCAAATCTTTCAGTCAAGACACGCTCGCTCTATCAGCAGCGGCTATGACTATATCCAAATTATCATCCCTGAAAAATCCTCCGTAATGTATTGGAATGCTCCATTCCATGCAACAAAGGGATCTCAAGGCTTACAATCAATAGTGGATGGCGTACAAAATCTACCGGATATTCGTAGAAGCCTAATCTATAGCGCCGACTATATTCCGGATGAAGTCCACGCTGAATCTACTTTCAGGGCATTTGATACTCATATGTCGACGTATGGCAGCAAGCTTCTAATAGATGCTTTGCTCGACCGCCTAGCACCTCAATCCTACTCTGTATATCGGTTGGGCCCTGTTATGCACGGCGATGCTCCTGGTGATCTTGGCATTCGATTTTCCGAAGATGGTTACATCGTCGAACGCCCTCCACTGTACGAGAGTTTGCTGGATCAAAACGGCGACATTCTGACACCTGAGGCAATAGACGAGTTTGACCCATCAGAAGGCAATATTGGACTACGACGCATCTGGCGATGCAGTAATGCACCCATCCAGAAACGTGTCATTTGCTTCGGGGGGTCTTCGTTTGAGCGTGGAGAGGTCTCAACCACTCTTTCTTGGTGGTGCTCACGGCTTTTCGCTGAATTCCATTTCTATTGGGGTCCAGATTGTCTATCTGAGATTGTAGATAGCCTATCGCCAGATATCGTTATATGCCAAACAATTGAAAGGTTTCTGACTGTAGTGCCTAGGCAATAAACTAAAGTAGTCCGACATATAGGCTGGAAACTTCTCATTGACGTTGACCAGCCCCTTCGCGGGACATCTTCATATGTGATAAGCGCTATTCTGATTGTTCCTTTAAGGCTCCATTGCTTCGGATGTAAGGTTCGACCATGTTTGTATCGGGCAAGGTTCATCACGTGTTGCTGCAGCGTTTGCCTGAGGCCCGCGCTCAGCACCCCAAATCACTTTATTAGCGAACACCTGCCATTCCGGGCAACCTTCTGCTTTCCATGACCAACCTGCCCTTCGTGAGCGAACAACGCGTTTCCCTCGGCGAACCAAATCTGCGTACCGTTGCATTGGCAGCTTAGAGTGCGAACCGTTCTCTGGTACCCTTGCGCGCACGAACATCCCGGATTCCAGATAGGTCGCTTTCCCTGGCATGGTTTTCACCCTTGGCATGCCTACCTGCCATAGCGCAAAGCGGAGATGTCCAGTCTCTCCGCCTTATCATCAGTTAGCTGTCAGTTTGCATGAGGTTTACCAAGATGGATTTGATACCCGTAATTTTGTCAGGCGGCGTCGGCAGCCGGTTGTGGCCCGTTTCTCGCGAGGCCCATCCAAAGCCGTTCATGATGCTGCCAGACGGTCAGAACCTGATTCAGAAAACCTTCCTGCGCGCTTCTGCGCTGGCGGGTGTCTCCCAAGTCCTGACAGTGACCAACCGCGATCTGCTCTTCAAGACCGAGGATGAGTATCGCGCTGTGAACAAAAAAGGCCTGGCTCAAGCCTTCATCCTTGAGCCTTTCGGGCGTAACACCGCTGCAGCGGTCGCGATGGCCGCGCTGCAGATCAAGGAATTGCAAGGTCCAGACGCTCACATGCTGGTCCTGGCCGCCGATCACCTGATTCAAGACGAGAAAGCCTTTGCTGCCGCGGTTGATAACGCTGTGCGGCTTTCCGAAAAAGGCTGGCTCGTTACGTTTGGCATTCAGCCGCAGTACCCGGAAACAGGCTTTGGGTATATCGAGGCCGGTGAATCCACGGGTCAAGAAGGCGGCTTGAAAGTCGCGCGGTTCGTCGAGAAGCCCGATCTCAAGACCGCTGAATCCTATGTGGCGGCTGGTAACTATTACTGGAACTCGGGCATGTTCTGCTTCCAGGTCGGCACCGTGCTGGAAGAGTTCGCCACCCATGCTCCCGACGTGCTTGAAGCCGCTGCGGCGTCGATCGCATGCTCCCGTCTGACCGAGGGCACTGATTACCAATGCCTGTCGCTCGACGTCGACTCCTTCGCGAAGGTCCCGGACATCTCCATCGACTATGCCTTGATGGAGCGCTCCAACAAGGTTGCCACTGTTCCCTGTGACATTGGCTGGAGTGACATCGGTTCGTGGAACGCTGTGAGCGAACTGACCGCTCAGGACGATGACGGCAACCGGTTCGAAGGCGAAGTGTTGTCCCATGGCTCGCGTAACAACTATGTGAACAGCGAAGAGCGACTGACGGCACTGGTGGGTGTCGAGGATCTGCTGATCATTGATACGGCTGACGCACTGATGATTGCGCACAAGAACCACGCGCAGGACGTCAAACATATCGTCACGCAGCTGAAGAGCTCAGGGCACACGCTTCACCAGTTGCACCAGACCGTCCACCGCCCGTGGGGGACCTACACCACGCTGGAAAACGGTGAGCGCTTCAAGATCAAGCGCATCGTGGTCAAGCCTAAAGCGTCGCTGTCGTTGCAGATGCACCATCACCGCAGTGAACACTGGATTGTCGTCAGCGGTATGGCCGTTGTGGTCAACGATGATCAAGAGCTCATGCTCAATACCAACGAGTCGACCTTTATTCGTGCTGGTCACACGCACCGACTGACCAATCCGGGTGTCATAGACCTGGTGTTGATCGAGGTGCAGAGCGGCGACTATCTGGGCGAAGACGATATCGTGCGTTTCGAGGATGTCTACGGCCGCGCTGGTCAGTAAATCATCACCCTCCGCGAACGTTATAAACAAGGCGCCTGGCGATTGCCGGGCGCTCTGGCATGCGCTCGACCTCCGCGACACCTGCCTTTCTGCCAGGGGCGATCCCTCAAGACGGGATTACCAGTATTCCCACATTGCCCGGCCACTGCCTTCCCTCTGATTGGTCAGGAGCGTTAGCATTCGACGCCCGCCGCAGGGAAGCCATTGCCAGAAGAGAGAGCCCCATTTGAAGCTTCAGGATTTAAAGGTGAACACATGTTTGGATTGTTGAGAGGGCTGTACAGCTACAGGAGCTTTATCGGCACCTCTATCCGCAACGAATTCGTATCTCGGTTCTCCCGCAGCAGCCTGGGTGGGTTGTGGATGATCATCAACCCGCTGGCGAACGTGCTGATCTACGCGCTGATCTTGTCCAACGTTCTTGCCGCGAAACTGCCCGGCATCGAAAACAAATACGCCTACGCGCTGTACTTGATGGCAGGGACGCTTGCGTGGAGCCTCTTCTCGGAGATCATCAACCGATGCCTGACGCTCTTCATCGAGAACGGCAATCTCATGAAGAAGATGAGATTCCCGCGGATCACCCTCCCCTTCATCGTTTTGGGCTCGGCGTTGCTGAATAATCTGCTGCTGCTGCTCTCCGTGCTTGCTGTCTTCATTTGCCTCGGCCAGTGGCCGACCTGGGAGATGCTGTGGGCCATCCCCTTGATTCTCATCGTCGCGGCGCTGGCAGTCGGGCTGGGCTTGATCCTCGGTGTGCTCAACGTATTTGTGCGTGATATCGGTCAGGTCATCCCTATCGTGCTGCAGATCCTTTTCTGGTTCACGCCGATCGTCTACCCGATCAACATCATCCCCGAAGACCTCAAGTCGCTGATCGCTTGGAACCCGATGTACCCGATCGTGACGGCGTACCACGATGTCTTCGTTTACAACGTGGCGCCTGACTTCTCGCAGATAGGTATCACTGTTCTGATCACATGTCTGCTGCTGGGCTTCGGCCTTTACATCTTCCGCCGAGCAGCGCCTGAAATGGTGGACGCCCTATGAGCCTGTTGCGCGCGAAAGACCTCGGCAAAGCCTACCGAACCTACCGCAGCGAGTGGCAACGTATTGGCCGCTGGCTGGGCATCAAGAGCGCTCCCCGCGAAGAGCATTGGGTGCTTCAGCACATCAATTTCGAGATTAATGCAGGCGAAGCCATTGGCATTGTCGGCCAGAATGGTGCGGGCAAGTCGACGCTGCTGAAGATGCTTACCGGCACCCTGCAGCCGACAACGGGCTCCATTGAGGTGCACGGCCGTATCGCTGCGATTCTGGAACTGGGCATGGGTTTCAACCCGGAGCTGACGGGTCGCCAGAATGTCTATCACGCTGCGGGTTTGATGGGTTTTACCACTCAGCAGATTGATGAAGTGATGGCTGAGATCGAGGCGTTTGCCGAAGTAGGCGAATACTTCGATCAGGCAGTTCGCACCTATTCCAGCGGCATGCAGATGAGGGTCGCGTTCGCTGTTGCGACTGCCAAGCGCCCGGAAATCCTGATCGTGGATGAAGCGCTGTCGGTAGGGGACAGCTACTTTCAGCACAAAAGTTTCGACAGGATCCGTGAGTTCCAGGATCAAGGCACCACGTTGCTGATCGTTTCCCATGATCGAAGCTCGATCCAGGCGCTGTGCGACCGTGTGCTCCTGATTGAAGGGGGCACGGTTATCAAGGACGGTGCACCGGAAGAAGTGATGGATTTTTACAACGCCATTATTTCCGAGAAAGAGAACGCCACCGTTCAAGTGCACAAGCTTGCCGACGGGAGCGTGCAAACGCGTTCAGGCTCCGGCGAAGCGACCATTGACAGTCTTGCGCTCTACAACGAGCAGGACGCCCCAATCGAATTCGTATCCGTCGGGCAATCGCTCAGCCTGAAGATAAAAGTCAGCGTCAACAGCCCCATTCCCGAGCTGGTCGTGGGCTACATGATCAAGGACCGCCTGGGCCAGCCTATTTACGGCACCAACACCCATCATCTGGACAAGAAGATGGGCGCGCTCGAAGGGGGTACCCAGTTGGAGTATGTCTTCAGGTTCGACGCCAATATTGGCGTTGGCTCATACTCCATCGCTGTCGCCCTGCATACGGCGGACACTCACCTCAACGCAAATTACGAATGGCGAGATCTGGCACTGGTGTTTAACGTGATCAACGCGGACAAAATTCCTTTCGTGGGCTCAGCCTGGATACAACCCACTGTGGAGTGCATTCAGTGACCCAGCAGTTCTATCGCGCCTTTGAAGACAAGCATCGCGGTTCTCACGAAACCATCAAGCAGCGATTGCAGGTTTACCTTCCGTTCATCCTTCCGCTGCAAGGTCTGTATGACGACTGCCGCGCGCTCGACGTAGGCTGCGGGCGCGGCGAGTGGCTGGAAACGTTGGTAGAAAACGGCTTTAACGCCACGGGTGTGGATCTGGACGAAGGCATGCTGGAAGCCTGCCAAGCCCGCCACTTGCCTGCTGAGAAAGCCGACGCCCTGCTCTATCTGAAGGCGATGCCAAGCGACTCACTCTGTGTGTTAACCGGTTTTCACATCGTCGAGCACATCCCCTTCGACGACCTGAAACAACTGGTCGCCGAAGCGAACCGAGTCCTTAAGCCTGGTGGCCTGCTGATTCTCGAAACCCCCAACGCAGAAAACCTGATTGTGGGGACGCAGAATTTCTATCTCGACCCCACTCACGAAAAGCCGATTCCACACATGCTGCTGGAATTCCTCGTGTCCTTCAGTGGCTTTACTCGTTCGAAGCTGCTGCGCCTGCAGGAAAACCCAGCGCTGGTGGACAGTCCTGCCGTCGGCCTGATGGACGTGATCGGCGGGACGAGTCCGGATTACGCGATCATTGCTCAAAAGGAGGCAGGGACGCTTGATATTTCGACATTCGATCCAGCGTTTGACGCGGCTTACGGATTGAGCCTTGATGAGCTGGCACGTCGTTTTGAAGAAGGTCAAGCGGCAAAGCTCGGTGAAATGGAACAGCGGCTGGCAACAAACCAAACGGTGACGCTTGGTGAGCTGCAATCCCGTCTCGAAGCCAATCAGGTAGCTAAGCTGGAGGAGCAGCGGGAGATCGTCAGCAGTACAGCCGCGCTGCTGAATCATCGTGTCGATCACGTTGAGCTAGAGTACTCGGCGATGACTAACCAGGTGCAAGACGTCAAAGCTGCGGTCCTCGATTTCAAGGTGGACAAGCTCAAGGCTGCCAATGCCTCCCTGGAAAGTGCCAATACTTCGCTCGAGTTCGCGAACGCCTCAATGGTGAAAATGCTCGATGAGTCCTCCCGAAACGCGCACATGTGGTACACCGAGGCGGAAAGCCGCCTCAGCCAGATCAATGCGTTGAGAGACGATGTCGCTCACAAGGATGAAAGAATCAGAGCGTTAAGCGCCGAGCATCACCAGCTAAACGAGTACGTCAGCCAGCTGAAAAACAGCACATCGTGGCGGGTCACCGGGCCGTTGCGTGGTGGCGCAATGCTGGGCAGATCGGTGACTTCATCGCCGTCGCGGACACTTAAGCGGGCAATCAAGAAAGTCCTGAAAGGCGTTCTGAATCGGCCCGGCCTGCGCAAGAACGTCAAGCGCGTGCTGTTTCGCATCCCCGGCCTGCAAACCAGATTGCAAGCCCTCGCCGCTCGTCTCCGGGCGGAAACAGTGGTGACGCCGCAGACGGTCCAGTACCCAGAGCCTACGCCGACCTTTACGCCTGATCCGAGTGATGTCCCTATTGCTCCGGCTCACCTCACGGAAAATGCGAAAGCTATCTACACCCGCCTCAACAGCAACGAACAACGTAAGGATTCGAATTGATGCGCGTCGTTATTGACCTTCAGGGCGCCCAAGCGGAAAACAGGAATCGGGGCATCGGGCGGTACGCGCTGTCGTTCACCAAGGCCTTCATCAAAAACCGTAGCGACGTTGAAGTCTTCGTCGTCCTGAATGGGCTGTTCGGCGATGCTGTCGATCACATCAGGGACGAGCTTTACGGCCTTCTGCCTGCCAGTCATATCCAGACGTGGGTGCCGAACAGCAAGGTCAGCGCGCTCAACCCGGATAACACATGGAATCGGCATGCCTCCGAATTGGTGCGGGAGGCGTTCATCGCCAACCTGGACCCGGATCTTGTCTTGGTTTCCAGCCTGTTTGAAGGCCTGGTAGACGACGCCGTGACCAGCATCAAGATGCTGAACTCTTCGATTCCTACAGCCACGATCGTCTACGACCTTATCCCTTACATCAATCCTGACGCCTACCTGGGCTCACCGCCGGTTCGCAGCTGGTATGAGACCAAGCTTCAGCACTTGCGCCGTGCCGATCTGGTGCTGGCGATTTCAAGCTCGTCACGATCGGAAGTCATTGACCACCTTGGGTTCGCACCCGAGGAAGTCGTCAATATTTCCACCGCCATCGACACAGATCATTACCGCCCCCTCCCTGACGATCAACGGGATGCCGTTCTCAAGACGCGGCTGGGAATTGACCGGCCATTCGTCATGTACACGGGCGGCATCGACCCGCGCAAAAATATCGAGGGCCTGATCAGCGCATTCGGCAAACTGTCGAAACCGGTGCGTCGTGCTCATCAGTTGGTCATCGTCTGCAACATTCAGCCCGATGAACGCACCCGTCTTCAGGACCTGGTTGTCAGCAGCGGCCTGAAGAAAGCGGATGTATGTTTCACCGGGTACGTCAGCGAAGACGACCTGATTGCGCTCTACAACGCGTGCAAGTTGTTTATCTTCCCGTCGCTGCACGAAGGGTTTGGGTTGCCTGCGCTGGAAGCCATGTCCTGCGGCAAACCCGTCATTGCGTCCAATACATCCAGCCTGCCGGAAGTGCTCGGCAACCCGGATGCGCTGTTCGACCCGTACCAGATCGACTCCATCACGGCGAAGATGGAACAGATACTGGTCGATGATGCGCTCAGGGCTGGGCTGGCAGAGTTGGCCATCGAGCAGGCGCGCAGATTCAGTTGGGACGAGACTGCCATTCGCGCCGTGCAGGCGATCAAGGAACTGATCGCAGGCCGCCGTTCGATCCCGAATCCGGTGCGTGCGCCGAAGCGACCTCGCCTGGCTTATGTGTCCCCGCTCCCGCCTGCCCGTAGCGGGATCAGCGACTACAGCGCCGAACTGCTGCCTGAACTCGCCGCCCACTACCAGATTGATGTGATCGTGGCTCAGGAGTCGGTCTCGCCCGCAGACGCAGGAATCAATTACAAGCTGCGCTCGGTCGCGTGGTTTGAAGAAAACGCACACGTGTTTGATCGCGTTATCTATCACTTCGGCAACTCCAGCTTTCATGAACACATGTTCCACCTGATCGAAAAGATCCCGGGGACCGTCGTCCTACACGATTTTTTTCTGTCGGGCATTGCGGCACACATGGAGGTTCATTTAGGGCATCAGGGTTTCTGGACGCGTGCGCTTTACCTTGGACACGGCTACAAGGCAGTCAGCCAGCGTGTCAGTGGTGCTGACACGGCCGATGCGGTGTGGAAATACTCGTGCAACCTGCGAGTCCTTCAGCAAGCCGAGGGGATCATTGTTCATTCCCATTACTCGATCCGACTGGCACAACAGTGGTATGGAGAAAACTCTGGCCTGAAGTGGGCCGAGATCCCCTTGCTGCGCACACCTCGCTTCCCCAACGCGCGCACCCACGCAGAGACGAAAGCGAAACTGGGTTTCTCTGAAAGCGACTTCGTTGTCTGCAGTTTTGGTCTGCTGGGCCCGTCCAAGCTGAATGATCGCCTGCTGGATGCCTGGCTTGAATCCGAGCTGGCGCAGGACGAGAACTGTCACTTGGTCTACGTCGGGCAGAACAGTGAAGGTGAGTTCGGCGAAAACCTGCTCAAGAAGATCAACGCCAGCCCCTGCCGCGACCGTATCAAAATCACCGGCTGGGCAGATGCCGACATGTTCAAGGCGTACCTGGAGGTCGCCGATGCGGCGGTCCAGTTGCGGACGCTATCGCGCGGCGAAACCTCTGCCGCCGTACTCGACTGCCTGAATTACGGCATTGCCACGATCGTGAATGCTAACGGCAGCATGTCGGACATACCGACCTCCAGCCTGGTCAAACTGCCTGATGATTTCGACGACGCCGAGCTGTCTGACTCGCTGAATCTTCTGCGCCATGACACTGCCGCGCGTGAACGTATCGGCGCGCAAGGCCAGCAATTGATTCACACTCGACACTCTCCTCGGGCCTGCGCATTCCTCTACAGGCAAGCCATTGAGAGGTTTCACGAAGATTCCTACCACTCCGTGTCGGAGGTTGTGACCTCGATTGCAGGCCTCGAAAAACAAGGCTTCAGCTACGAAAGCTCAATGGCTGTTGCAGAGTCCATTGACCAAAGCCTGAAGCCTACGATCTTCAAACCTCAACTGCTCGTGGACATTTCCGAACTGGTTAATCGCGATGCCAAGAGCGGAATCCAGCGCGTTGTTCGGAGCATCCTCGAAACATGGCTGACGACGCCTCCAGGTAATTATCGTGTCGAGCCTGTTTATGCCACCGAGGACGAGGACGGCTACCGGTACGCACGACAGTTCACCCTGGGTTTCCTGGACTGCCCGACTCATCTTCTTCAGGACGAGCCGGTGGTTTTCCACTCCGGCGATCATTTCGTCGGTCTGGACCTGCAGCCCGTCGTTGTTCCAAGACAGCGGCAGGCACTTGCAGACATGAGGCGCCGTGGCGTCACCGTGCAGTTCGTGGTTTATGACTTGCTGCTTAAAAAGCTGGCGCAATGTTTCCCTGCCGGCGCGGCTGACATCCTGGATGAATGGTTGAAAGTCGTTGTCGAGTCGGACGGTGTGATTTGCATCTCTCAAGCAGTTGCGGATGAAATGGCTGAGTGGGTTGCAGAACATCGCAAACCGTCCAAACGGCCTTTCAATATCTCGTGGTTCCACTTGGGGGCAGACATCACCAAGCCGACCAGCGCTGAAGGTACGACGGCCATTCCCAAAAATGTCCTCTCCAGCCTTCAGGCGCGTCCGTCATTTCTGATGGTGGGCACTGTAGAGCCAAGAAAGGGACATGCTCAGGTGCTGGATGCCTTCGAACTGCTTTGGGCAAGCCAGCAGGACGCCAATTTGCTGATCGTCGGGAAGCAGGGCTGGATGGTTGAGGCGCTTGTCGAGAGGCTGAGAGAACACCCCGAATCCGGGAAGCGACTGTTCTGGTTTGAGGGCATCGACGATGATTATCTGTCCAGCCTTTATGCACAGTCCGATGCGTTGATTGCTGCATCGCTTGGTGAAGGTTTCGGCCTGCCACTCATTGAGGCGGCGCAATACAAGTTGCCTTTGATCGCCCGGGACATCCCTGTGTTTCGCGAAGTGGCAGGCGAGCACGCCTTCTATTTCCAGGGAGAGCAGCCTCAAACGCTGTGTGACAGCCTGACTGCCTGGCTTGGTCTGCACCGCAATGCGGAGCATCCGAAGTCTGAATCCATGCCTTGGCTCACGTGGGATCAAAGCGCGAAACAGCTGTTTCTCGCTTCTCAGATGCTGGCCGAATAGGGCTCTAGCCTTGGCCCTCCTCCGGCCCGGAGGAGGCCGGGCATGAGCACTGAAGCTAACGACCAAGCCTACATTTCAAACGAATAATACCTCGCGTGCATACGATCATCGCGGCCCCTCGTCGATCCCCTCCGATCGAGCGGCCCTCGCGTCTGCACAAGCTGCAGCATTCAAGGTATTATTCGCGCCACTTTAAAGGTCGCCCGTGCAAGGGTTGGGACCGATACATACCAATGACGGTGCGAGTTAAATGACATCCAGATTGCAGTTTGAAGACCGACTCGTTGGTAAAAAGATCCTGGTGACCGGCCACACCGGCTTCACCGGAGGCTGGGCCTGTCTTTGGCTGAAGTCTATCGGTGCAGAAGTGGCGGGTTATGCGCTGGCACCTGATACCACCCCTTCCTTGTTCACCCAGCTCAATCTCGAACCGGAAATGACGAGTACGTTGGGGGATATCTGTGATTTCGACGCCCTGTTGAATGCAGTTGAAGCCTTCCAGCCTGATCTGATACTCCATCTCGCTGCTCAGCCCCTCGTCCGTAAATCCTACCGCGAGCCTGTGAACACTTTTCTGGTCAATGCTCAGGGCACGGCGCATGTGCTGGAAGCCGCCCGCTTGGTGAAGAGTGTGAAGGGTGTGCTGTGCATCACGACTGACAAGGTCTACAAAAACAACGAGTGGGCCTGGCCGTATCGAGAAAATGACCCATTGGGCGGCAAAGATCCTTACAGCGCCTCCAAAGCAGCAGCTGAAATGATCATCCAGAGTTACGCAGCCTCGTACCCGGCCTCGGAAGGCAAAGGTCCGGCGATTGCGACCGCTCGCGGCGGCAACATCATTGGCGGCGGCGACTGGTCAGAAGACCGTTTGATCCCTGACTTTGTTCGAGCGGCTATAGACGGTGGTGCAATGACATTGCGCTATCCAGACGCGACTCGACCATGGCAGCACGTTCTGGCGCTGGTTCATGGGTATCTGGTGATTCTGGCTGGCCTGTTATCCGATCAGCCGGAGCGGGTGGCGAAGGCCTGGAACCTGGGGCCTCAAGAGCTGAAACAGTATTCCGTAAGAAACGTACTTGAGCTGATGAGCGCGCACTGGCAGCGTCCGGAGCTTCAATATATGGACAATCCTCTGCCAGAAGCCGGCTCACTGGCACTGGACAGTTCCATCGCGCGAAACCAGCTGAACTGGATTCCCGTCTGGGACACTGACGAGGTCGTGCGGCAGACTGCTGTCTGGTACCGCGACTTCTATGCAGCGCCCGAAAAAACACGGGAAATTACTTTGTCGCAGATTAATGAGTGGCGTGCAGGCATCCAGGAATGATCTTCATCCTGGGTAGCCGAGGTCGCTTGGGGCAGGCGATAGCTGCTCAATACGCGCCAAGCGAAGTCACCTGCGTAGATCGAAGCGTATACGAGCCGTGGTCGATGGCAGGCGAGCACGCCGGGATAAGCGAATACTTCGCCCAGTGCCCGCCTGAACGTTCGGTCGTTTACATTTGCTCCGGCCTTCTGGACCCCCGACTCAGCGCCGAAGAGTTACTGGCGGTCAACTATCATTTGCCTCGCAATGTGATCGGCAGCCTTGCGCGGTCGGGCATCCGGGTCGTGACTTTTGGCACGGCCATGGAGCACACCCTGACCAGCAATAGCTACGTTCAGAGCAAGCTCAAGCTGAGCGAGTATGTCGAGGACGCCAACGCTGACGGGGCACTGGCCACCCACGTGCGTATCCACACGCTGTACGGAGGCGGCGAGCCAAGCCCGTTCATGTTTCTTGGGCAGATCCTGACGGCCATCCGCACGGAATCGCCATTCGCCATGACCCAGGGTCGACAGCTGCGTGAGTATCATCACGTGGATGACGATGCGCGCGCGGTCAAGTCGCTGGTCGACGCAGAACTTATCGGCCTCGTTGACCTCGCCCACGGAAACCCGATCACCCTCAGAAGCCTGGCGGAAGCCATATTTGGCGCATTTGGCAAGACTCACTTGCTGCAACTGGGCGCCTTGCCAGAA
This sequence comes from Pseudomonas sp. Ps21-P2, assembly GCF_039672565.1. Lineage (NCBI taxonomy): Bacteria > Pseudomonadati > Pseudomonadota > Gammaproteobacteria > Pseudomonadales > Pseudomonadaceae > Pseudomonas > Pseudomonas sp. Ps21-P2. Next base: position 184,886 of record NZ_JBDFPL010000010.1, on the reverse strand, counting down.
CCCACTCAAGACAATTTCGATCTTGTGTTCGAGCGGCCGCAGGCGCTGAAGGACTCAACGTTTCGAGAGGCCATACCAGCGGTCATCGAATACTTGAAGTCCAGGATGAATGCTTGAATGCACGGATTTGATAAGGAAATAACAATGTCAGAAAAGCGGCCTCTGATTTCGATATCGATCCCGGTCCTCAACGAGTCAGGCAATCTGGACAACCTCTACAAGCGCCTCGATGCCCTGGCCTTGAAGATGAGCGACCGGTGTGATCTTGAGTTTGTCTTTTCGGACAATCATTCAGACGACAACACGTGGGCCATGCTCGCTGACCTCGCGAGCAAAGACCCCCGCGTGAGAGCGATCCGGTTCTCGCGCAACTACGGCTTCCAGCGTTCAATTCTCGCCAACTACATGCACACACGCGGCGACGCGGTGATGCAAATTGATGCCGATCTGCAGGATCCACCCGAGCTTCTTGAAGAGTTTTTCGCACGTTGGCAGGAAGGCCACGAAGTCGTCTATGGCGTGCGACGCAAACGACCGGAAGGTTGGCTGCTAAACAACTTCAGGCGTCTGGGCTATTGGGCCATCGACAAGGTTAGCGAACACCCGATTCCACGGGATGTGGGCGACTTCCGCTTGATGGACCGCAAGGTCATCGAAGTGCTGTTGAAGAGCAAAACCGCCAACCCGTATCTGCGCGGGATGATCGCTGGCATCGGTTTCAATCAGACCGGGATTGCCTACGACCGTGATGCGCGCATCGCTGGCGAGAGCAAGTTCAACGTAAACAGGCTGATCCGTCTGGGGTTGACTGCGGTTCTCAACCACTCGACGGTTCCCCTTCGTGCGGCCTCTTTCGTCGGCATTTTGATACTGGCGGCCAGTTTAGTGGGCGCCGCTTATTACCTGCTGTTGCGTTTTGCTCATCCCGATCTTCCCCAAGGCCTGGCGAGCATCCACATACTGGTGTTGTTCGGAATAGGGCTTAACTCTTTCCTGCTCGGCATCATCGGTGAGTATTTGTTGCGCATCTATCTGGTCCTGCGCGCAGACCCTGTTGCCGTTATTCAGCAAAGCCTCAACTTTGAACCCGCAGACCTGAAACTATAAGGATTGTTAGCATGAAAGCTGTAATTTTAGCCGGTGGTCTGGGAACCCGCATTGCGGAAGAGTCCGACACTAAACCAAAGCCGATGGTAGAAATCGGCGGCAAGCCATTGCTGTGGCACATCATGCGTACCTACGCCAATCACGGGATCAAGGATTTCGTTATTTGCCTGGGCTACAAGGGCTACGTCATCAAAGAGTTCTTCTTCAACTACTACCGTCACATGTCAGATATGACTATCGACCTGACAACTGGCGATACCCAGATTCTCAACAGTCAGGCCGAAGACTGGCGCATCACGCTGGTAGATACCGGCGCTGAAACCATGACCGGCGGACGTCTCAAGCGCGTTGCCCCTTACCTGAACAATGAGACTTTCTGCCTGACTTACGGCGACGGCTTGTCTGATATCGACATCAGCGCCGAGGTGGCCTTCCACCGTCAGCACGGCAAGCTGGCTACCGTTGCAGCTGTTCAGCCGCCAGGCCGTTTCGGTGTGTTGAATATCAACGAGCACAACAGCGTGTCCAGTTTCGAAGAGAAACCAAGCGACGAGATTGGCTGGATCAACGGCGGTTTCTTCGTGCTGGAACCTGAGGCGATCAAGTACATCGACGGCGACGCGATTTCCTGGGAGCGCGAGCCCCTGATGCAGTTGGCTAAAGACGGGCAGCTGAGCGCGTTCCATCACACCGGTTTCTGGCAGCCGTGCGACACGCTGCGCGACAAGCGCGAGCTCGAGGCTCTCTGGGCCGCAGACAAAGCTCCTTGGCGCATTTGAGAAAAACGATGACAGCAGCAACGCAACCCAAGCAAAAGCGCTGGATCAAGCATGTTATCGGGGCCGCTGTAACCCTCGTCTGCCTGCTGGCCATTGCGCGACTCGTGAACTTCTCGGAAGTCATGGACGCGCTTGAGCACTTCCGCTGGCACTACTTGGTGCTCGGAATCGCATCACTGGCCTTTGGATATGCCGTGCGTATCTTCAGGTGGTCGGTGATGCTCTCCGCCGCTTCACACGCCGTCGGTTTCCGGAACTGCGCCGCACCGTTTCTGGGTGCAATTGCACTCAACAACGTTCTGCCGCTTCGCCTGGGCGATGTGATCCGGGCGCTGGTCTTTCCCGGCGCGATGGGCGTCACCAAAACCGTCGCCACCACAAGTCTGGTCGTCGAGCGCCTGATCGATCTGGTCACACTGATCGCGTGCCTGGCACTGGGCATTCTGGCAGTGAGCACGCTTGATATCCCGCCGGCCATCAGGCAGACGGCTGTCATCCTTGCGGCACTGGGTGGCATTGCATTGGCTCTCGGTTTCTTCTTTTCGGGCGTTTTCGCGCGGCTGTTCACAAAGCTGGGAAATGACCAGCCCACCAGTAAGATTCCGCCTAAATTACAAACCGTTTTCCGCACGGTAGGCGGTCTTTTCGAGAGTTTTGAGGTGATGTCGAGGCCGCGCGTTCTGGGTCTTATGTTGCTGCTCTCGATGCTTGTCTGGCTGGGGGAATCCGGCCTGTTCTATTTTGCGCTGCTGGGACTGGGTCTGGATGCCAGCCCGCTCATGGCGCTGTTGGTCATGGCGATTGCCACGCTGTCGACACTGGCGCCGTCATCGCCGGGTTACGTAGGCCCATTTCATCTGGCGGCGTTTACCGCAGTGACCCTAATAGGCGGTACTTCTGCGCAAGCGGGTAGTTATGCAGTAATCGTCCATTTGGCGCTCTGGCTGCCGACGACGATCGTCGGCGCCTTGGCAATATGGTCCCGCCCTGCCCTGTTCAAAGCAGCCACTCAGTGACTGCGAAAACTTACATTGGAATAACAAATGAATAACTATGATGTTGTGATTGTCGGGGGCGGATTTACAGGCCTCACGGCAGCCTATGTGCTGTCGAAGCAGGGCAAGCGGGTACGGGTTCTTGAAGCAGATTCCACTCCCGGCGGTCTGGCCGGCATCTTCGAATTCGAAGACGGGGTGCGGGTCGAGAAGTTTTACCACCACTGGTTCAACAACGACGTATTCGTCCCGGAGCTCGTTAAAGAACTGGGCCTTGAGGGCGACGTTATCCTGCTGCCAACCCGCACAGGCATGTACTTCAATGGCCGGATGTGGAAGCTGTCGACGCCATTGGATCTTCTGCGTTTCAAAGCCCTTTCGCTGGTGGATCGTATCCGTCTCGGCCTACTGGTGTTTCAAGTCCGTCGCATCAAGGACTGGAAAACCATCGAGCACTTGAGCATTCGTGAGTGGCTGGAAGGGATGTGCGGCAAGTCGGTTTACAAAGTAGTCTGGGAACCGCTGATCAACTCGAAGTTTTCCGTTTATGCAGAGGCTGTCAACGCCGTCTGGATGTGGAAGAAACTCGTGCTGCGCGGCAGCACTCGCAACGACAAAGGCGGCGAAGAGCTGGCTTACTTCAAAGGCGGGTTCGGTCGCCTGGCTGAAGCAATGGTGTCCGCCATCCACGCCAATGGCGGGGAAGTATCGTTTGGCAGCAAAGTGACCGGCCTTGTAACGGCAGGCAAACAGATTTCAGCCGTGATGACTGAAAGCGGTCCGGTCGAGGGCAGCAAGTTCCTGTTCACGCCGTCCTTCCCGCTCATCGCTGACATGTTCCAGAACTCGGCAGATGACGCCTGGCTGGCCAAGCTGCGTCGCGTCAAATATCTGGGCAACATGTGCCTGGTATTGAGGCTCAAGCAGAGCCTGTCCGACACCTACTGGCTGAACGTCAACGACCCTGGATTCCCTTTCGTAGGCGTCATTGAGCACACCAACTTTGACACCCCGGAAAACTACAAAGGCAGCCACATCGCCTATCTTTCCCGCTATTTGGCGACTGAAGACCCGGTATGGCAGTACTCGGACGCGGAGTATCTCGATTTCGCCCTCACTCACCTGAAGCGCATGTTTCCGCATTTTGAAAAAGACTGGATCATCGACTTCAAGGTCTGGCGTTCGGAGTATGCGCAGCCAGTGACCGAGCGTAACTACTCGCAATATGTACCTGATGCTTCCACGCCTTATGACAATGCTCTGATCTCGACCATGGCCCAGATTTATCCGGAAGACCGTGGCACGAACTACGCCATCCGTGAGGGTCGTCTGATCGCCAAAAAGCTAAGCAACGGATAAGGAAGTCTGGACGTGGATCGAATGTGGCTGCTGCCATCGCGTTTTCTGTGCTTGGTACTGCTGTTGGTAGCAGGGCTGATGGTGCTCATCAACCTTGACTCGCTGTGGAGTCAATCGGTGGACCTGGCGCATCACTATGCGCTGACCTATCGCATCTCAGAGCAATTTCATTTGATGGACTCGAATGATCCTACTCTGGGGGAGATGAATTACTACCCGAGGCTGAGCCATGTATTTGCGGCCATCGTCGGGTGGCCACTCAACTCGAACTTGCTGGGTATCCAAGTCGTCACCCTGCTGTCTCTGAGTGCCATATGGGGTGGATTCGTCTACCTGTTGAACACGCTGCCGAAACCGCTTGGGTGGCTATCCACCGCAGCCTTGGCGGCGGCGCTCTTGCTTAACAGGTTCACGCTGAAACTTGAGGTGCACGGCGCAGAAGTCGTCAGCAACTTTTTCTATTCCCAGTTAGTGGCGCAAGCCATCATCGTGCTTGCCATAGCGGGCGCGGTGTATCTGGAATCGAAGAAGGGACGTTGGGCCGCATACGTGTTCCTGATCGGGGTCATTGCGCTCAACACTGGTGTCCATCTGCTGCCTACGCTCGAACTGCTGGCAATGCTCGGGGCCATGACACTGTTCAATGGCTTCCAGGACATCATTCAGAAGAAAAGCCGGACGACCGCTCTCGCAGGCCTCGTCGTTCCGGTGATTGCTCTGTGTGGCGTGGTATTGAACCCGGCATTTTCCGCCATGCGAAAAATCGCCGAGAACGACGGCGGGCTCGAACTTCAACGTGTCAGCTACCCATTGGGGCTGGGGACACTTTGCGTTTTGGCTTTGGTGATCTCAGCGGGATTGATCATCGCCCACATGAAGCCCGGCAGTAGGCTGTCTCATCCCGCCGTAAAATACATTGCGTTGTATGGTGCGGGAGTCGCAGCACTTTGCCTGCTTCAGATGGTGTTAGTGAAGTTCGGGTTCGGCTCCAACTATGCAGTGAAGAAGTATGGATTCGGGATCATCAGCTACCTCTTCGTGGCCATGGCCATCGTTGCAGGTGAGTTTGTGCTGCGGGTGGGTCCGACGGTACTGACAACCCTTCGCATGCCCTCAGCCGCAGAAGCGTTGATTGCTGGCGGCTGCCTGTGGGTAATTATCAAATCTGTGATCATTCCGTATCAGGTGATCGATTTCTCTGAGCTTCTGCAGACTGAGAAAAAGATCATCAACATCACCTCAACCGACATCCCGAAAATACCCGGCAAGGCCAATGCGGTAATCGGCCTGGCGGGCTATTACAAGACATTCAACTATATGTTTTCGCTGGCAATGGCGCACACGCCGCGAACGCTGGCGATCCCCGACGTTCTACTGGCGGACAAGCTGGATGATTATTCCAACTATGGCTACATCGTCAGCAGCGAGGGCTCAGCGAAATACGACATGATTGAGTGCGAGGTAAGTCGGCAAGGGGGTATCACCATCAACAATGCCGGCTGTATCGCCGAGCAACTCAAGCAAACAGATGCGTGTCGGAACACAATTGACTTCTCAAGCGCAGGCCTTGTGGATTCAAACCGTGTCACTGGATTTGGTGCCGCCGAATCTGATGGGCGCTGGATCAACAGCAAGGTGGGGACTTATACCTGCGATGTTCCGAAAAGAGCGCCTGAAGCGCTCGATATCGAGATGCACCCGCTTCTCACCGCGTCGTTGAAAAGCCAACGGATCAAAATTCTCGCCAATGGGCAGCCTGTCTATGACGCGAGCATTGATCACGTTTCGGACGAGCCTGTCAGGGTGCAACTCCCGGCTCCGGATGCTTCGGGCAAGTTGGTTATTACCTTCGAAACGCCGGACGCAACGTCTCCAAAGCAACTTGGGGTGGGACAGGATGACCGTACGCTAGGCTTCTTCGTGAAATCGATCAGGTTTCAGTAACCACTCACTGCGACTCCCAATTCAAGGGTCGTAGGTTCAAAAGAAAGGGGGCCATGATCATGGCCCCCTTTTTTATATCCGTGTCTCGGCATCCCTATCCCTTGGGTTGGATCAGGACGCGCCCACCGTTACCTTACGATCAATCAAAGGCTTGTTGCCCGACAGCCTTTTGCCCAAGTGCATGGTTGGCTTCTCTACCAAAACATGCAGCGCGTACGCCAGCACCAGTACGAAGACTAGCGTGATGAGCCCGGCAATCGGGTAAATGACGCCTTGATCCATCAAGATCCGAATCGACAGATAACCGATGATCGAGTGCAACACATAGACCGAATAGCTGATGTTAGCCAGGAAGTCGATCGGAGGGATCGGTCTGAAATAGCGACGGAACGCGTAGCTGACACTGAACAGAATCAGCCCGTACAGGTAGTTCTGAGGCACGTCAGGGATCTGGTTGACCCACGATGTATGCTGCCAGCACATCATGAATAGGATGACCAATATCGCCGAGTACTGGACTAACTGCCGTGTCGTATAGGTACCGGTGTAATGGTGATAGAAGCCGGTCCCGACGAACATGAAAATGACGCACATTAGCTCTGTCTTCAGCGAATCCATCAACTCGGCGGAGGCGTTCATCTGGCCAAGCCAGTCAGGAAAGGCTTGAGTGGCAGCAAGAACAGCAGCGGAAAACAAAAATATCGGGTAGGCGTTGCCAGTCCTGACTGAGCGATAAAGAAGCGTGGCAACGATGTAAAACTTGATTTCGATCGACAGCGTCCAGTTCACCAGGTCGATCGTCGGGCTGCCAAAGTTGCCCTGCAATAGCAGTAAATTCTCAACGAACCGATCGAGCGGCATGCTGAATTCTTTACCCCAGTAAACGCTGGACAGGTAGACCAGCCCCAGCATTATCAGACTGGCTGCGATATAGGTTGGATAGATTCGTAAAAAGCGGGCAATCAAGAACTTGCCGGGAGCCAGTCTCGCCAGTGAGAAAGGAATCACGAAGCCACTGATCAAGAAGAATATTGAAACCCCGAAAGGCCCGTAGTTGAAGGTCGGAATGGTCAACCACTGAATCATCCGGGATGAAGGTCCCTCGACTAGCGGCGCGTGGATGTACGACGCTACTGTCTCCCGGGCATACCAATAGACACCACACCAATGCACGATGATGACCGCTACAACTGCCAACCCTCTCAGCTGATTGGCAAAGAGGGCTCTGTCCGTGTTTTTCTGCATTATTTCCCCAACTCCCACTTCAAAACCCGGCGCAAACCGCGAGGCGCACTGGGTCATCCTTTTACAGTTCTAACTTCATCAAACCCAGCGAGGTATACCTGAGCATCCACGCAAGTCGATTTCGCTGCCGAGTCGTGACGGTGCAGGCTTCACGCAGTAGGCCTACATGGTCTAACCGGTAATGAGTGCCCGTCTGAAACGCGACTATACGCGACGCAGCTTAGTAACTCATCGTTCTCTACCGTCGTCCGTGACGTTCATTTTCTGTATGATGGCGCACTTGTTAACGCTTGGCGCCCAGCCAGGCTTTGTCTTCGGCGCTATGGGGTTTAGAGGATTCGCATGAAAGCAATTGTTACCGGCATCACTGGTCAAGACGGCGCCTACCTGGCTGAACTGCTGCTTGGCAAGGGCTACACCGTCTACGGCACCTATCGTCGTACCAGTTCTGTCAATTTCTGGCGGATCGAAGAACTGGGCATCCAGAACAATCCAAACCTGCACCTGGTCGAGTACGACCTGACCGACCTGTCGGCCAGCATCCGCCTGCTGCAGACCACCGAAGCCACCGAGGTGTACAACCTCGCCGCGCAGAGCTTCGTAGGCGTTTCCTTCGAACAGCCAATCACCACCGCCGAAATCACCGGCCTGGGCGCTGTGAATCTGCTGGAAGCCATCCGTATCGTTAACCCGAAAGTCCGCTTCTACCAGGCGTCGACTTCCGAGATGTTCGGTAAGGTTCAGGCCATTCCTCAGGTTGAAGACACGCCGTTCTACCCGCGCAGCCCTTACGGCGTCGCCAAGCTGTACGCTCACTGGATGACCATCAACTATCGCGAGTCGTACGGTATTTTTGCGACCAGCGGTATTCTGTTCAACCACGAGTCGCCACTGCGCGGCCGTGAGTTCGTGACACGCAAAATCACTGACACCGTTGCCAAGATCAAGCTGGGTCTGCAGGACTCGCTGGTACTGGGCAACATGGACGCCAAGCGCGACTGGGGCTTCGCCAAAGAGTACGTCGAAGGTATGTGGCGCATGCTGCAGGCTGATCAGCCGGACACCTTCGTTCTGGCCACCAACCGCACTGAAACCGTTCGTGACTTCGTCGCGATGGCATTCAAGGCTGTCGACATCACCATCAACTGGAGTGGCGAAGCGGAAGAAGAAATCGGTACCTGCGCTGCCACTGGCAAGGTCCTGGTCTCGGTCAATCCGAAGTTCTACCGCCCGACCGAAGTTGAGCTGTTGATCGGCAACCCGGCCAAAGCCAAGGAAGTACTGGGCTGGGAGCCTAAGACCAACCTGGAAGAGCTGTGCCGCATGATGGTCGAAGCGGACCTGCGTCGTAACGAAAAAGGGTTCTCGTTCTGATGAGTATCGCCGGCAAGCGAGCGCTGATAACGGGTATTCATGGATTTACGGGGCGCTACATGGCGGCCGAGCTCACAGCCCAGGGCTGCGAGGTCGTTGGCCTGGGCAGCAATCCGTCCGATGAAGCCAATTATTATCAGGCCGATCTCACCGATCTGGTGGGTCTGAGCAAGCTGCTGGCGGACCTTCAGCCGGACATCGTCGTTCATCTCGCGGCATTGGCGTTTGTCGGACATGGCGCGGCGGATGCGTTTTATCAGGTCAACCTGATTGGTACGCGCAACCTGCTCGAAGCCATCGCCAACTGCGGCAAGGCGCCGGAAAGCGTTTTGCTTGCCAGCAGTGCCAACGTGTATGGCAATGCGTCGGAAGGGTTGCTTGATGAAAGCACCACGCCGGCGCCGGCCAACGACTACGCCGTGAGCAAGCTGGCCATGGAATACATGGCCAGTCTGTGGTTCGGGCGGTTGCCGATCATCATCGCGCGCCCGTTCAACTACACCGGCGTCGGCCAGGCGGATAACTTCCTGCTGCCGAAGATCGTCAAACACTTCCGCGAGAAGGCCGGGAAGATCGAGCTGGGCAACCTGGATGTCTGGCGCGATTTCAGCGACGTCCGTTCGCTGGTGGCCGCTTATCGCGGGCTGCTGGAAGCCAAGCCGTTCGGTCAGTACGTCAACGTCAGCTCGGGCAAGACTCACTCGCTGCGTGAAGTGATCGACATGTGTCGCGCTATCACCGGCCACGACCTCACCGTCGAAGTGAATCCTGCTTTCGTGCGGGCCAACGAGGTCAAGACCTTGTGTGGCGACAACAGCAAGCTGAAGTCGCTGGTCCCGGGCTGGCAGACACCCGAGCTGAGCGAAACGCTTGGCTGGATGCTGGCCGACGCGTAACGCCGCAGTACCCAACCCGAAGCGCTGTGAGGCGCTTCGGGTTTTCCTTTATCCTCCGCTCCACACATCCCCGCTCTGCCCGCAACGCACCTATCGCGAGAACAGCGGACGTTATCGTTTCGTCAGAGAATCCTGATGACCAAAGTTTTGCACTTCTTCAAAACCTACTTCCCGGAAAGCAAGGGCGGTGGCGTCGAGCAAGTCATCTTCCAACTGGCACAGGGCTGCCAGGCCCACGGGATCGAGTCCGAAGTGCTTTCGCTGAGCAAACAAGGCGCGGCGCGTAACGAGACGGTGGGCAATCACATCGCACACCGCTCCAAACAGGATTTGTATGTCGCGTCGACAGGCTTTTCGCTGTCGGGTATCCGGGACTTCAAAGAGCTCGCGCGCGAAGCTGACATCGTGCATTACCACTTCCCGTGGCCGTACATGGACATCGCGCACTTTGCCGCGCAGATCAAAAAGCCGACGGTGGTGAGCTACCACTCGGACATCATCAAGCAGAAGACGCTGCTCAAGCTGTATGCGCCGCTGATGAACCGTTTTCTGGGGAGCGTTGATCGGATCGTCGTATCGTCGCCGAACTATGCCGCCAGCAGTGAGGTGCTGACCAGGTTCAGCGATAAAGTCGAGATCATTCCGTTTGGGCTCGATCGCGCCACCTACCCTGCTCCGTCTCAGACGAAACTCGATCACTGGAAGCAGCAACTGGGCGAGCGCTTTTTTCTGTTCGTCGGTGCGCTGCGTTACTACAAGGGCCTGGATTTTCTGCTTGAAGCGGCGCACAAAAATCGCCTGCCGGTGGTGATCATGGGCGGCGGGCATCAGGAGCTGGAACTCAAGGCGAAAGCCAAGGCGCTCGGGCTCAGTAACGTCGTGTTTGTGGGCAGCCTGCCGGACGAGGACAAGAACGCGCTGCTGATGCTTTGTGAAGTGTTTGTGTTCCCGTCGCACCAGCGCTCGGAATCCTTCGGTATTTCGCTGCTGGAAGCAGCGATGTATGGCAAGCCAATGATCTCGTGCGAGATGGGCACTGGCACCACCTTCATCAACATCGCGGACGAGACGGGGCTGGTTGTTCCGCCACGGGATTCGGACGCGCTGGCGGCCGCGATGAATACGCTGTGGAATGACCGAGAGCGGGCGAAGCAGATGGGGTTGAAGGCGGCGCAGCGATTTGAGTCGATGTTTACGTCGGAGAAGATGGTGCAGGGGTATGCGGATCTTTATCAGGATGTGCTGCGCGGGCGTTAGGCCCTTTTGGGTGTGTCGTTGGGACGTGGACTGGCGAGCCATCTTTCGCGAGCAAGCTCGCTCCCACAATTGATTGCGTCGACCGGGCACTATGGATTGAACGCAGAACCTGTGCGAGCGAGCTTGCTCGCGAATAGGCCGGTCCATCCGGTGGATTTTCTGCGCCGGACAAACAGCTTTGCGAGCAAGCTCGCTCCCACAATAAACTCGCTGGTCCGGGCAATGGGATTGGCCGGACCGTACTGCAGTTCTTCCTCTTACGGCTTGCGCTTACGCGGTCCGGTGTTGAATACCGGCACTTTGCGCACTGGCTTGATGGACGGCACTTCTGCCGCCGCTTCACCGCTATCAACCCATTTGCCCAGATTGCGTTTGCCGCCTCCGCCGCTGGTTTTGGGTTTCTTTGGCTTTTTCGGTTTCTTCAGAATCTGCCCGGTCGCGTCGGTGGCCGGCACGCGGTGCTCTGGAATGAAGTCGGGCTCTTCGCGCCGCTGCAGGGTCTGGCGGGTGAGCATTTCGATGGCGCTGAGCAGGTCGACTTCGTCGGCGCACACCAGGGAGATCGCTTCACCGGTTTGCCCCGCACGCCCGGTGCGTCCAATGCGGTGGATGTAGTCTTCAGCAACGATCGGCAGGTCAAGGTTGACCACGGTCGGCAGGTCGTCGATGTCCAGGCCGCGAGCCGCAACGTCGGTCGCGACGAGGATCTGCACGTCACCGCTCTTGAACCGATCCAGCGCGCGCTGGCGAGTGGCCTGGGGTTTGTCGCCGTGAATGCCGTCTGCGTTGAGGCTCAGGCCTTGCAGGCGCTCCACCAACTGGTCGACGCCGACGCGGGTTTTCGCGAACACCAGCACCTGCCCCCAGCGATGCTTCTTGAGCAGATGAATGAACAGCTCGCTCTTGCGCTTCTTGTCGACGGTGACGATCCACTGCTTGACCGACGACGCCGCCACGTTACGCGGGCTGACTTCGATGGTCAGCGGGTTGTCGAGCATCTGCCCGGCCAGCGCGCGGATCGCATCGGAGAAGGTCGCGGAGAACAGCAGCGTCTGGCGGCGCTTCGGCAGCGCGGCGTAGATGTCGCGCAGCTCTTCGGAAAAGCCTAGATCGAGCATGCGATCGGCTTCATCAAGGATCAGGGTCTGCAGCTGCGAGAACTTCACGGCGTTCTGGCGATACAAGTCGAGCAAACGGCCAGGGGTGGCGACCAGCACGTCTACGCCGCGGCGCAGTTTCATCATCTGCGGGTTGATGCTGACGCCGCCGTAAGCCGCGTACGTGGTCAGCGGCAGGTGCTCGGCGTATTGCGCGATGGCTTCGTGAACCTGCTCGGCCAGTTCGCGGGTCGGCACCAGCACCAGCGCGCGCACAGAGTTGGCAGCGACCTTCGGGCCTTCCATGGTCAGGCGTTGCAGCAGTGGCAACGCGAAACCTGCGGTCTTGCCGGTGCCGGTCTGGGCGGCGGCCATCAGGTCGCGGCCTTCGAGCACGGGCGGAATCGCCTGGGCCTGAACGGGGGTGGGAGTCTGGTAGCCCAGTGTTTCGAGGGCACGCAGCAGGGGTTCGATCAGGCCGAGGGAGGCGAATGTCATTTCAGTACCGTTGGAAAAAGGTCAGCGCACAAGAGTCTGTAGAAGACAATGGCGCGCAGTTTACCCTTTCTCCACCGGTTTCTGCTTGCGCCACTGCGGCAGGCCGATGAGCACGACGGCGCTGATGATCACCGCCATCGCCGCACCTTCGGCCCAGCCGATGTGTTCGCCGGCGAACAACACGCCCAGCAACACCGCCACCGCCGGGTTGACGTAGCAATAGCTGGTCGCGGCGGCGGGTCGCACGTTCTTCAGCAAGTACATGTAGGAGCTGAACGCGACGATGGAGCCGAACACCACCAGATACGCCATCACCAACCAGCCGGACAGGCCCGGGGATTGGGTCATGCGTTCGCCGCTCACGAAGCTGCCGAGCAACAGCACCGCGCCGGCCACCAGCATTTCGCAGGCGCTGGCCATCGGTCCGGCGGGCAATGGCAGGTAGCGGCTCCACACCGAGCCGAACGCCCAGGTCGCGGCGGCGAAGATCACCAGCGCGGCGCCCATGGGGCTGGCCTGCAGGTTCGAGCCCAGGTTAAGCAAGGAGATGCCGACGAGGCCGAGCAAAATGCCGGCCCACTCCAGCCCGGTATTGCGATGCCCCCAGAACAGGCCGAACAACAAGGTGAACAACGGCACCACGGCCACGGCCAACGCGGCGACACCCGAAGCGACGCCTGCATGTTCCGCCAGGGTCACGCCGCCATTGCCGCAGGCGAGCAGCAGAAAGCCGATCATCCCTGCGGATTTCCACTGCTTCCAGGTCGGCATCGGCGCGCCTCGATAGCGCATGAAGGCAAACAGGATGGAGCCGGCGATGGTGAAGCGGACCCCGGCCATCATCAGCGGAGGCCAGGTTTCGATACCGATGCGGATGGCGAGATAGGTCGAGCCCCAGATCACATAAAGCGCGAAAAAGGCCCCGATAAGCAGCAGGGGGAAACGGCGGACAGCAGGCATGAAGGGCTCTAGTACAGTCGGTTATTGTGGGACTGATTCTAGAAATGTCCGGGCCGCAGGCGTCAGTTACAAATGTGGTTTATTCGACCCGTACAATTTTTGCTGGCCGGTGTTTGCCGCCGCTGACGCGGGAGCGGCGAGATGATCGGGAAAAGTACGCAAAGCTCTCCAAAGCAGCCTTCCCAACCAGAACGCTTCCTCCACCCTAGTCCAGCTGTATTTCATCGACTCCAGGAAAAACCGCCTTAAGTCGCCAGAAAGCATGCCGACAACTTCATCAGGAATGGGCATCGAGAGTCTTCGACCATGCCCTGCCGTACCTTCTCGAAGAGCCTCACCATCGTCAAGACCAAGGCGGGTCAAACGCGCGTGAAGGTCATGCCGCCAGTTTCCAAAACCGGCTCAGTGGCTTGAACTCATCACCGGTCCGTACCCGATTTTTGCGTCATTGACCTGGCCAGGCCTGCCTTGCCCCGGAGTTTCTACATGTGTTCGATGTGCGATTCACTCACCCAACTCTGGGCTGACGGAGAGACCAGCCAGGGTGTGAGCCAACAGACGGCCACCAGCCAAGCGACGCTTGAGCACCTGACGCTGGACCAGCAAGCCAACTACCTGACTGATGGCTATTGGTACGACGCCTATGGCGGTTCCCAGCACCACTTTGACGTGCACGCCGGCGGGTCGCTCACCGTCAACCTGGCAAGCTTGAGCGCCAACGCTCAGGCTGTTGCCAGATACGCGCTGCAAACCTGGACCAACGTCAGTGGCATCCACTTTGTGGAAACCACCGCTGCCGGGGCGATCAATTTCAGCGAAAACAAGAGCGGTGCGTACACCAGCTCCAATTACGCAGGCAGCGTGATCTCGGACAGCAGCGTCAACATCGCTTCCAATTGGGTGAATTACGGTTGGTATTATCAGCAGACCTACATTCATGAAATCGGCCACGCGCTGGGGTTGGGCCATGCGGGCAATTACAACGGCAGCGCGACCTTCCCCAACAATGCCTTCTACCAAGAGGACAGCTGGAAATATTCGATAATGTCCTACTTCAGTCAGGACCAGAATACCTATTCCAATGCCTCTTTCGGCTATGTCGCTACCCCCATGCTGGCGGACATCGTCGCCATCCAGGCACTGTACGGCACCGCCATCACCCGCACGGGTGACGACACCTACAGTTTTAACAAGGCTTCCATAAACACCGGAACCGACTTCGTGACCGGCCTGGTGGCCACGCTCTATGATTCGGGCGGCAACGACACGATCAACGTCAGCACCTATGTCGGCGCTCAGACGGTCGATCTGAGAAGTGAAGCTTTTTCCAGCGTATACGGCGGTCTATCGAATATCGCCATCGCGCGCGGTACGGTTATCGAGAACGCCATAACGGGTGCAGGCGCGGATACGCTGATCGGCAACGCCAGTGACAACTTTCTCAATGCAAGCGCGGGCAATGACCAGCTGTTAGGCGGCGATGGCAACGATCGGCTGATGGGTGGGGCCGGCTCGGACGTACTCGATGGCGGCAACGGCTTCGACACCGCTTTGTATACCGAGGCCGGTGCTCGCTACTTTGCAGCCTACGATGCCGCGCTTGTGAGCAATGCCACCCTCAGGGTTCATGATGCGCAAACGTCCGATGTGGACACGCTTCTAGGCGTCGAAAAGCTGGCTTTCAGCGACCACGATGCCGGTCTTGACGAACTGCTCATGGCTTTTCGCAGCCAGTATGGCGCCTTCAACGCCCAGAGTGATGCCACTGTTTCGTTGAGCTTTGGCAGGGATCTTCATCACATCGCGCTCACCGAGGATCAGGCTTACGTTGCCAGGCTCTACTCACTGTTCGGTCGGACGCCCGATTATCAGGGCTTGAATTACTGGCTGACGCATCAAGCGATGGGCAGCTCGGATGCAGAGATTCGCGATGGCTTTCTGAATTCCGCTGAAGGGATACAGCGCTACAGCGTGCTGGGTAGTCGGGACTTTGTCCTTGAGCTCTATCAGACCGTACTGCATCGCACAGGCGATGATTCAGGTGTGTCGTACTGGAGCACGCTGCTGCAGGAGGGTTTGAGTCGAACGGCGGTTGCTGATGGCTTCCTGAATTCGCGTGAAAGCCATGACCTCTCGGAGGGCGAGACAGGCTACATCAGGATCGTGGATCATAACGCCTGGAACAATCTTGATATGGTGGTGGGCAAGGGCGTAGCCACCGGCACGGCTGGCGACGATCAGATCAGTGAGCAGGAAGTCAGGCTTGACGGCAATGGGGTTTCGCATCTGGCGGGCAACGCCGGTATCGACACCTTTATGTTCAACGACGCGGCATCCGCCTACACGATCAACGCCCTCGATACCGACACGCTGTCAGTCAGTCGTTCCACGGGAGCTGCGGCGACATTCGAACTGAGTGGCTTCAATCTGCTCGATTTCGCAGATCGCGAGCTGTTCGTTCTGGACTCGGCGCAGGCAAGTATTGGTCGTCTGTATTCCATTCTGGATCGGGCGCCCGATATCGAAGGCCTCAAGTTCTGGCTGTCACAGGGCGCCGCAGGCGAAACCGGTGCCCAGGTGGCGGATGGTTTTGTGCACTCTGCCGAATTTACTCAACGCCTGCCCGATGACAGCAGCAATGCGGCCTTTGTCGAGCAGCTGTACAACAATGTCCTGGGCCGAGGCGGCGACGCTAACGGCGTTGCCTATTGGGTCCAGACGCTGGAAGGCGGCGCAAGCCGTGGGCAGGTCGCATTCAATATCGCCAACTCCCCGGAGTCTGCTGCCCTGACTCAAGGCGATGCCGGCTTCATTCATTTGATCGGGCATGCTGATTGGGCTTGAGGCACCTGCGCCAAAGACTGACTAGAGCCCCCGGTGCTTGCTGATCGCATCCGCAATCTTCTTCGCCGGGACTTTTTGCAGCGTGCACAGCAACTGGTGGGAGACACCGGCGAGACCGTGGGTGTCGCGCAGTTGGTGGCCCAGGTGCAGTGTCAGGTTGGCGGCCATTTCGGCATCGGCCATGGCCCGGTGAGCCTTGCCAGTGTGGGGCAAGCCGGCCCAGCTGGTAAGCGTGCCGAGCTTGTGGTTCGGCGCGTGAGGCAGAAGACGTCGCGCCAGCAGCATGGAGCAGGCGAAGCTTTGCACGCGACTGCGCTTGATGCGCGACAGCTCGAAGTCCCAGAACTTCTGGTCGAACGAGGCGTTGTGCGCCACCAGCGGTGTCAGGCCGACGAACTCGGCAACTTCATTCATGACCCGTTCAGCGGGCGGCGCCGTGCGCAGCATGCTGTTGCTGATGCCGGTCAGGGATTCGATGAAGGACGGGATGCGCACGCCGGCGTTCATCAGGCTTTGATAGCGCTCGACGATGACGCCCTGCTCCACGATCACCACGGCGATTTCCGTCGCGCGGCAGTAGCTGCTGGGGGAAATGCCGGTGGTTTCGAAGTCGATGACGGCGATGCGTTCTTGCATGGAGGAGGCCTTAACAGTGACGATTTTTTTCGGAAAACGCGTGATGTTCAGACATCACACTGTTCTGCAGCAAACTCAATTCCTGTGGGAGCGAGCTTGCTCGCGAAGACTTACTTTCAGCCCCAGAGAAAGTGGCTGAATGTCCCGGCCTTTTCGTGAGCAAGCTCACTCCCACAGGTCCTGCAACAACCGGCGATTTTGAGTCAGCCCACCGTCATGTGGGAGCGAGCTTGCTCGCGAAGACTTACTTTCAGCCCCAGAGAAAGTGGCTGAATGCCCCGGCCTCTTCGTGAGCAAGCTCACTCCCACAGGTCTTGCGCCAACCGGGAATCCCGAGCCGAATCACCCTCCCGTGGGAGTCGAGCTTGCTCGCGAAGACTTACTTTCAGCCCCAGAGAAAGTGGCTGAATGTCCCGGCCTCTTCGTGAGCAAGCTCACTCCCACAAGTCATTCGTCGTCAGTCGCATAGGCGACACAGACGCTGCTGCACCGAGGCGGTGGATCAGGTCTTGAGCAGCAACCCGCCCTCGATCGGCACATAACGACTGGCCGCGCGGATCAACGAATTGGCGGTCAACCCCGGTACGCCGTAGGCAATCGCTTCGACGCCGTGTTTGCTGATGATGCGCTCCAGCAACAGGTCAAAATCGCCATCGCCGGACGCCAGCACGACTTCATCGACATTCGGCGCGACGTCCATGATGTCGATGGTGATGCCCACGTCCCAGTCGCCCTTGGCCGAGCCGTCGCTGCGCTGGATGTAGGGTTTGAGTTTGACGGTGAAACCGAGGTTGCGCAGGATCTGCTGGAATTGCTGCTGCTTGCTGTCGCCACGGTCGATGGCATACGCATACGCCTCGACGATCTGCCCACGCTGGCTGATGTCAGCCCACAGGGCGGCGTAATTGAAGTGACAACCGTGAGCCTGACGCACTGTGTAATACAGGTTCTGTACGTCGGCGAAGACCGCGATTCTTCTCACCCAAAATCCTCGATGCGCTGACAAGCGACAAGGGCCCGAAAACCGGACCGGCGCTCAGTATGCCATTTTGGGAACGGGATTGAAGGATTGGGTGTGGAGGGCCGCAGCGCGCTGTTGGGGCAGCGGGGCACTCCTGGAGGATATGCCGCCGCTGCCTTTCGTTATCAGACGAAAGAATCGTCGTCGTCAAACAAGCCGCCACCGGTGTCACTGCCGTAGTCAGTGTCGGCGAAGCCATTTGAATCACTGCCCCAGCTGTCATTGCCGGTACTGTCATTACCTGTCACGCGCTGCTGGTCGTCACCCCACCCACCGCTGCCGCCCTGATCGTGTTCGGCAGCAGGCTGGGCCGGCTGCTCCTGGATGATCTCGACGATCTCCTGCGGTTGGCTGTTGTGATGGAACAGGCTGCTGATGCCTTCCGCCAGCATCACGCCACCGGCCACGCCCGCTGCGGTTTTCAGGGCGCCGCCCAGGAAACCACTGCCGACCGGGGCCGCCGGTGCCTGTTGCGGCTGGGCATAGTTTTGCTGTGGCTGAGCATAATTTGGCTGCGGTGCGCTTGCCGGACCGCTTTCACGCCAGCCGCCCGAGGAAGGTTGCGGGTTCGACGGACGCGAGAACGACGAAGCTGGCTGCTGAGCCTGGGGCTCACGGGAGCCGCCGCCGAAGATGCTCGACAGAAATCCACCGCCGCTGCCGGACTGGGCAGGCGCGGCGGACTTTGCCCGCTCCAGCTCAGCCCGCAGCTGTTGAATCTGCTCGTCGCGCTGACGGTTCTGGGCCTCCAGCTGCTTGATCGCGACTTCCTGCACGAGGATCGACTGCGCCATGTAATAAGGCGCGGCCGGCTGGCGAGTCAGGTGCTCCTTGATCAGCGCTTCGGCCTGCGCATCACGGGGGGCCGATTCGGTTTCTGCTTGCTTGAGCTTGCCAAACAAGCCATCGATCAGGGTTTGTTCTTCGCTGTTCATGGCGACCTCGTTAGATTGCCGTAGGAATTCTGTTCTGAGCCGTTGCTCGGACATAGCCAGTAATGGGGCTGTTCAAGGGCGTTTCAATAGGATGTAAAAAAAGTTAAGAAAGCCGGCTAGTGGGTGCCGGTTGGCCGGTTCCGCGGCGCTACGTTACAGTGTCGGCCTGCTTATCCCTGTGATCCGTTCATGAATCCGCTGACCATTCTGCAAGACTCGCTGTACTTCTTCCGACGCAACTTCGGCAGCATTCTTACGTTGTGCCTGCCCTTGGTAGTGCTGGAGGCCCTGACCAAACAGCTCATCGGCTTCGGGCAGGGCAACGGCGTCGCGCCACTGTTGGTCGGGCTGCTTTTTTATCCGCTCTACACCGGTGCGCTGATCCTTTTCCTGGATGCGAAAACCCGGGGCGAAGAGCCGGTCAAATCCAGCTTGTGGGCCGTGGCGTTGCGCATGTGGCCCACGTTCGCGGTGCTGACGGCGCTGAGCACCCTGCTGATCATGGCCGGCATGTCGCTGTTCATCCTGCCGGGCGTGTGGGTGATGATCAAACTGCAGCTGTCGGAATACTTGCTGGTATTGCGCGGGATGGGGCCGCTGGAGGCGATGCGCGAAAGCTTCAGAATGACGCAGGGCCACGTGGTGCGGATTTTCGTCTGCGTGCTGTGCGTTTACATCCCGCTGTCGCTGCTCGAGGCGCTCAGTTATTACGTGCTGCCCGACCAGCAAAGCCCGATGCTGTCGATTGCGGTGGACAGTGTTTCCAGCTTCCTGCAGCTGCTTATCAGCGTGATGATGTTCCGGTTGTTCATGCTCATTGACCCGCCCGCGCGGTCGGCCTGAGAAGATGGCACGTCCGACGCGGTATCTGCTTTACCTCGCGGCGTGTGCCGGGCTGTTCGTGATACTGCTTTATGACGTGACCTGGCACCCCGCCCGACACGAGCAGGTGGCGGTATCCCGCAACGCGAAGGACGGAAAGCCACCGGTATTGGCGCCGGGTCAGACGCTCAAGGTGATGACCTGGAACATTCAATACCTGGCCGGCAAGCGTTATGTCTTCTGGTACGACCTGCCCGACGGCAGCGGCCCGGACGAGCGCCCCACCCCGGAAGACCTGGCGTACAACCTCGATGAAGTCGCACGGGTCATCCGCGATGAGCAGCCGGACATCGTCTTGCTGCAGGAAGTCGACGACGGCGCGAAGAACACCGACTACGGCAACCAACTAGCCCTGCTCCAGGCGCGCGTCGCCGACCTGTACCCCTGCAGCAGCGAGGCGTTTGACTGGAAGTCCGACTTCGTGCCGGATCGCCACATCTTCGGCAGCGTCGGCCGCAAACTGGCGACACTGAGCCGCTACCAACTGGACAGCGCCGAACGCCTGCACCTGCCCTCGCCGTCCGGCCATTTCATCAGCCGCCTGTTTCAACCTCAACCTGCGCTGCTGGTCAGCTACCTGCCGCTGAGCGATGGCCGACATCTGGCGATGACAAACACGCACCTGGGCGATCCGGAGCCGGGCGGCGACGTGCGAAAGCGGCAAATGGCGTCGGTTCGTCAGTTGCAACAAACCTTCGAACAGAACGGCACGCTGTGGATAACCGGCGGAGATTTCAATCTGCTGCCACAGGGGCAATATCAGCGGCTACCCGCCGAACAGCGCGTGCCGTTTGCGGCAGAGAGTGAGCTCCGGGATTTGTGGGAAAGCTTCCCGATGATCCCGAGCAATGAAGACGTGGCCGGTGAGGACCGTCGCACGTGGTACACCCGCTTCCCCAATGACCCCCGCATCAGCGGCCCGGACCGGACGCAGGATTTTCTGTTCTACAGCCCGAAGCTGAAACGGGTCGAGGCA
This sequence comes from Pseudomonas sp. Ps21-P2, assembly GCF_039672565.1. Classification (NCBI taxonomy): domain Bacteria; kingdom Pseudomonadati; phylum Pseudomonadota; class Gammaproteobacteria; order Pseudomonadales; family Pseudomonadaceae; genus Pseudomonas; species Pseudomonas sp. Ps21-P2. The sequence goes on along the minus strand of NZ_JBDFPL010000010.1, from coordinate 164,081 downwards.
CGGGTGAGGCAGGCGGATACGTTGTTGATTTCCGATCACATGCCGGTGATTGCGCGGTTCAGAGTGCCGGCGCAGGGTGAGTAAACCCTCTGTACGGATGCACAAAAGAGTCGTTTGATCTGAACCGACCAGTGCCGGATTGCCCGGCACCGATCGCTGCCATCAGAACGTGACGCTGGCAGTCAGCCGCGCAGTTCGGAGCGCTCCCTCCTCCACCTGGAGCGTGCTGCTGCCCGTGGTGGCCGGGTAGTATTCCTTGTTGAACAGGTTGTCGATGTTCAACTGCAGACTGGTCTTGTAGTCATGGGTGGGTAAATCCCAGCGCACAAAGGCATCGGCCGTTGTGTAGCTGTCCAGCCAGAAGCTATTGGCATCGTCGCCCGGCCGCTCTCCGACGTATCGGGCACCTGCGCCGACATGCCACTTGCCGGTTTCGGCGGGCAGCCCGAGTTGATGGCTGAGGTACAGGCTCGCGGTGTGCATCGGCGCATTGGGCAAGCGGTTGCCTTCCTGCTCGGGTGATTCTGCGTTTTTCAGCACTTCCGTGTGGTCATAGGCGTAGGTGCCGATGATGCTCCAGTTACGCGCGATCTCTCCTGTTACATCCAGTTCAACCCCTCGCGAGCGCGCCTTCCCTACCGCCTCGTCAATGCTGTCGCCGTTTGCCTGCAGCACGCTGTTCACAAGGTTTTTCTTGACGATGTCATACACGGCCAGGTTCACGTTGAGCGCCTGGACCGGGCTGTATTTGACACCCACTTCGTAGCTGCGACCTTCGGTAGGCTTGAAGCTGTTGCCTGCATCGTCGGCATCATTCGGCACGAAGGAACGGCTGTAGTTGGCGTAGAGCGCGACGTTGTCGGTCGGCTGATAAACAATCCCGCCGAAGGGGAGAAATTTATCGCCGTTAGAATCCGCACCCGGTGCGTACGCGCTGCCCAGCCCCTGATCGCTGTATTGATCCCAGTGTTCCTGACGACCACCAAACACCAGAATCCAGCGATCGTTAAGGTGCCAGTTGTCCTTGAAGTACGCCGAGGTGGTGACCAGGTTATTTTCGGCGTTGCTCTGGGCCGCACTGACCGTCGCAGGCTCAGCCAGATTGCCGTAGGTGGGGTTCTGGATGTCGAGGTTGCCGGCGGTGCTACTGGCGTTGCGGTAGGTTTTACCGCGGTATTTATCCAGCGACTCGTTGTCCACCCCGACGACAATCTCATGCCGCTGGCCGAACAACTGCTGATCGCCTATAAAGTCCAGCGCGGTGTAGCGGCTCTCGTAGTCATAGTGCCCGCCGTTGGCAATCCGGCGCAGGGTGTCGCCTTTCAAGGTGCTGGGCTGTGCAATCGCCAGGCTGTAACGATCCTCGGTCCATCCATAGGTCAACCGGCTGCGCCAGTCATCATTGAGCTGGTACTCGAACTTCGCGGTGGTGCTTTGGCTGATGCCGACGGTCTTGGCCCAGCGCTCATCCAGACGATCGCGGTAACTGATGTCGGCCGGGTGGCCGTTGGCGAACACCGTGCCGCGGTCAAAGGGGCTCGCGTAATCGTTGTAGGTGTAGGCCAGTGAGAAACTGGCGCGGTCGCCGACCCAGGCGATCGACGGCGCAATAAGCGTGTGCTCATCGACACCATAATTACGCCAGTAGTCCTCGTGGGAGCGCTCGGCAACCAGCCGGTACGCCAAGTTGGTATCGCCGAGCGGCCCGGTGGTGTCCACACCAAAGGTCCCGCCGCCTTCACTGTAACCAGAGCCCGTCAATGTCGTGCTTTCGGTGAACTGCGGTTGTTTGCTGATCACATTGATCAGCCCGCCCGGCTCCAGCGCGCCATACATCAGCGACGCAGGGCCCTTCAACACTTCCACGTGATCAGTAGTGGCGCCGAGATTGCGGCCAATCGCCGAGCGGACCCCGTCCCGCAAAATGGAGTTGTCGTCGTTGCTTCCAAATCCGCGCTTGATCACAGCATCCTTGGTGCCCCCCAACGTGTTCGTCTGGGACACACCACTGACGAAGCGCATGGCGTCGTTGAGATCTTTGACCTGGTAGTCATCCAGGGTTTGCGCAGTGACCGTGTTGACGGTTTGGGCTTCATCTCGATTCTGGGTGGAGGTCTTGCTGGCGGTGCTCCCTTCAGAAACCGTATAGCTTCCCGAGCCGTCAGCCGCATCGCGTGTGGACTGGATGACACTGGGCGCCAACTCGGTGACCGTCTGGGCAGCCATTGCAAAACCAGGTAAGGCAGAACACAGCAGGACTGATGCATGAGTGCGGTTAAAGAGCTTGACCACGAGCTGACTCCGTAATTGAAACGAGTGCAAATGCGATTCGTTACTATTACACGGGTTGAGCTCGCATTTACCTCACATGGCGTGTGAAGTTTTTTTACATCCGCTCGTTGTCATGCCCTTGTGCTGCCTTTCACTTCCTCGGCTTCACCCGCGCGGTCGGCTCGGCGATCAGCGGATCGTCTGGCCAATAGTGCTTCGGGTACCGCCCCTTCAGGTCCTTCTTCACCTCGGCATAGGTGCTGCGCCAGAAGTTGGCGAGGTCTTGGGTGACTTGCACCGGGCGGCGTGCGGGGGACAGCAGGTGCAGCTTGACGATCTGCCGGCCATTGGCGATGCGCGGGGTGTCGGCCAGGCCGAAGAGTTCTTGCAGGCGCACCGCCAGAATGGGCGGGGACTCGCTGTAATCCAGGCGCACCGATGAGCCCGACGGCACGGTCAGGTGGTGCGGCGCCAGTTCATCCAGCCGCTGTGGCAAGGGCCATGGCAGCAGGTTGTGGAGGATTGATGACAGGTCCAGATTGCCGAAGTGGCTCAGCCGGGTGACCTTGCCCAGGTACGGCAGCAGCCAGTGCTCCAGCGTCGCCAGCAATCCGTCGTTGCTCACATCCGGCCACTGGCTTTCGCTCAGCGTTTGCAGATCCATCTGACGCAACAAACCGACGCGCGCCTGCCACTGGCGCAGCTCGGGCGTCCACGGCAGCAGTTCCAGTCCCTTGCGCCGCACCAGCGCCAGCAGGGCCTGACCTCGTGCGGAATCGTCCAGCCCGGTGAGCGGCTCGCGGCTGATGATCAGTTCACCGGCCTTGCGCTGACGTTCGGCGCGAAACACGCCCTCGCGCTCATCCCAGTCCAGTTGATCGAACTGAGTCACCTGTTCGGCGAGCACTGTGTCGAACAGTTCGGGATCGAACTCGGCGGCGAGATAAATACGCTCTTCGCGCTGGCCCTGGCGGCTGCCCAGATCAGCGACCACCAGCCACGGCTGTTTCATCAACGCGTCTGGCTCCGCGAACAAAGCGGCGCGGCCGTTGGCGAGTCGATACTCCGCTCCGCCGGCACGGCGTTGTTGCGCGACGCGATCGGGATAGGCCAGCGCCAGCAGCGCGCCGAGCCAGCGCGGGTGATCTGGATCGGCGACCGGTTTCCGGACGGTGCCCCTCAGATACCCGCGATATTGCCGCGACAATTGCCGCGCTCGCTGCACGCCGCCCTGCGCGCCTTTCGCCGCGCGCTCTGCGCCGGCCAGCAACGTCAGCCGGCTGTGCAGATCGGCCCCGGCGCCGCGCAGAATGTCCCGTTCGCCCAGCAACGCAGCCACGTCGCACGCCAGCGGCCCCAAGCCCAGTTCATGACCGCGCAGGAGCAAATGGGCGATGCGCGGATGGGCGGGCACCTCTGCCATCGATTGGCCGTGAGCCGTGAGTTTCCAGTCTTCACCCGGCTTGCGCGTCAGAGCGCCCAGCCGCGCCAGCAGGTCCTGCGCCTGGGCGTACGCGGCGGCGGGCGGCAGATCCAGCCAGGTCAGTTGCGCCGGTTCGACGCCCCAACGCGCCAGTTGCAGTGCCAGACCGGCAAGGTCGGCCTGAAGGATTTCCGCCGCGCCGTAGGCCGCCAATTGATCGTGTTGCGCCTCGGACCACAGTCGGTAACACACGCCCGGCTCAAGTCGCCCTGCCCGGCCCGCCCGCTGAGTCGCGCTGGCACGGGAGATGCGCTGGGTGTCGAGGCGCGTCATGCCGCTGCCGGGATCGAAACGCGGCACCCGCGACAGCCCCGCGTCGATGACCACCCGCACGCCATCGATGGTCAGGCTGGTCTCGGCGATATTGGTCGCCAGCACTACTTTGCGTTTGCCCTTGGGCGCGGGTTCAATCGCCGCGCGCTGGGCGCTCAGGTCGAGCTCGCCATGCAGCGGGCACAACAGCACGTCGCTGCGATCACCAATGGCATCGGCCAACTGTTGATTGACCCGACGGATCTCGGCCTGGCCCGGCAGGAATACCAGCACGCTGCCGGACTCGTTGCCCAGCGCGTCGAGCACGGTTTGCACCACCCGCGGCTCGATGAACTCCCCCGGCTGAAAAGGCCGCCCCCACTGCATCGACACCGGGAACATGCGCCCTTCGCTGCTGATGACCGGCGCGTCGTTGAGCAAGCTCGACAGACGCGCGCCTTCAAGCGTCGCCGACATCAGCAGAATCTTCAGCGGCTGCTCGTCACGAAACAGCGCACGGCCGTTGAGGCTAAGCGCCAGGGCGAGATCAGCGTCGAGGCTCCGCTCATGAAATTCGTCGAAGATCAGCAGCCCGACGCCTTCCAGCGAAGGGTCTTCCTGCAAGCGCCGGGTGAGGATGCCCTCCGTGACCACTTCAATGCGGGTGTTGGGGCCAACCTTGCTGTCCAGACGAATTCGATAACCCACCGTCTCGCCGACGCTTTCCCCCAACTCGCTCGCCAATCGTTCGGCAGCAGCACGAGCCGCCAGACGCCGGGGCTCAAGCATCAGGATCGTCTGCCCTGCGAGCCACGACTCGTGCAAAAGCGCCAGCGGCACACGGGTGGTCTTGCCCGCGCCCGGCGGCGCTTCGAGCACGGCCTCGTCCCGATCGGCAAGGGCCTGGCGCAAGGCGGGGAGAACGGCGTCGATGGGCAGCGAATTCATGAGAGCTCCTGAAACAGGGCGACGATTATACGGCGAGCCGCTGCGGCTTTGTTCACCCTGCCAACGAACTGTCTTCCCCCACGGATACTCTTATTGATTAGGCATTTGCCTTGTATAGTTGCGACTTCTTATGAGGAGATCCCCATGCGCATTCCATCCCGTTTGATTGGCGGTGTTCTGGTTGCCACGCTGCTGACGCAGCTCACGGCGTGCGGCAGTATTTTCTACCCGGATCGTCGTGGCCAGATTCAGGGCAGCGGTCGAATGGACCCCGCCATCGTGATACTCGACGCCATCGGCCTGTTGTTCTACATCATCCCCGGCGTGATCGCGTTCGGCGTGGACTTCGCCACGGGCGCGATCTACCTGCCAAGCGGCAATCAGGCGCAGATCGATCCGCAGAAACTTGAACCGGCGGTGCGCGCTGACGGCACGGTCGACAACCTCAAGCTGCAAGCCATCATTCAAACCGAGCTCGGCCGCACATTGCCGCTGGATGATCCTCGCCTGATCCAGCACAAAGGCAGCGTGCAGCAGCTCGCTGCTCTGGGCCTTGTCCCGTCCGCTTGAGATTCATGATCTAAAGGAAGCGCCATGAGCACCAGCCCCGAACACGCCCGCTTATTGCGTCTGGCAACCCGCGCCTCGCTGGCGGTCGCGAGCATTCTGATTGTTGCTAAAGCCGTCGCGTGGTGGCTAAGCGGCTCAGTGAGTCTGCTGGCCGGCCTGACTGACTCGATGCTCGACGGCGCGGCGTCTTTTCTCAATCTGCTGGCGGTGCATTACGCGCTGCGTCCCGCGGACGATGATCATCGCTATGGCCACGGCAAGGCAGAAGCGCTGTCGGGCATGGCCCAGGCGCTTTTTATCGCGGTGAGTGCGTTCTTGATCGGTTTTCAGGCGGTTGACCGCATCCAGCACCCGCAACCCCTCGGCGCCCCCGGGTTAGGTTTGCTGGTGATGGTGTTGTCGATCGGCCTGACGATCGCGTTGCTGATGTTGCAGCACCGTGTGGTGAAGGCCACGGGTTCGGCGGCGATTCGTGCGGATTCCCTGCATTACCGCTCTGACCTGCTGCTTAACTTCAGCATCATGCTGGCGCTGGGCCTGGCTTATTTCGGCTATTCCCAACTGGACGCTTATTTTGGTCTGGCGATCGCGTTCTACATTTTGTGGAGCGCGATTTCCATTGCACGGGAAACGGTGTCGGTGCTGATGGACGCTGAACTGCCTGTGGATGTGAGCGCCAAAATGCTCGAACTGGCAGAAGGCGTGCCCGGTGTACTGGGCGCCCACGACCTGCGCACGCGGATTTCGGGCAATCACTGGTTCGTGCAGTTGCACCTGGAGCTGCCGGGCACGCTGACGCTGTCGGTGGCGCACGACCTATGCGAGCAGGTGGAAGCAGCGATTCAGGACGAATTCCCCAAGGCCGAAGTGCTGGTGCACGCGGACCCGCAGGAAGTGGTGGGCCGTGGGGATGGACCGGTTTTGAATTGAAGGCGTCCTGCAGGGAAAGCTAAGCCTGCAGGATTCTTTGAATTTGGCGGCGATGCGCAATGTGTGGGAGCGAGCTTGCTCGCGAAGACAATGTTCCGTCCGCAGAAAATTTCGCAGACTCACCGGCGTCTTCGCGAGCAAGCTCGCTCCCACATAGAGTGGGCAGTGGCTACTCACCTCTACTGCTGAATGCTATACCCCCGCCCTGCATAACAACTGGCCATCGCTTGACGGTACACACCGAGCACTTCCGGTGCCGGCTGATACGCTGCGCCTGCCGGGTCGAAATTGCTTTGCTGCACGGCGTAGCGGTAGCAGTCGTAGCGGTCCTGTTCGATTTCCTGTTGCGGCTTGCCTTCAGGCGGGTAGGCGACAACATCGTAGGGATTCGCTGCCTGCTGAACGGGCTGCGGCTGCTGAGGTGAATACACCGGCTCGACATTCTGCGGAGGCTCGGCGACCACGTATTCCTGGGTGTTCTGCTCGTAGGTGTAGTAGGTCCCGGCCGCGACGAAGAACAAGGCGCTGCCGAGCCAGACCTGTTGCGCGTAGTCGGGCAGGTAACGGACGCGAACGCCCCGTGGAGGCTGGACGACCACATAGCGCGGGCCCTGCGGGCGATACCAGTAACCGCCTGAGTAGAAGTAATCCCCGCCGCGATAAGGCACCCGCGAGTAACCACCCGGCATGCGATCGATCTCGTAACCCGGCCGATAACGCGGCCCCGATCCCCAGCCGTCGCCATGACCACCGGGGCGGCCGGCCTGCCAGTTGCCGTTATCGGGACGACGGTCGCCGTCGCGCCAGCGGTTGTCTCGGGGCTGGTCGCGGTAGAAGCCCTGACGCGGCTCCTGGGTCTGAACCACCGTGTCCGGCCGTCCCTGAATCGGCAGACCGCCCTGACGGTCCTGCAACTGGCGCTGCTGTTGCTGCTGCTCTTGCTGGCGTCGTTGCTGATCCTGCTGTTGCTGGCGTTGCTGCTGCTGGCGCTGATCGTCACGCTGCTGATTGCGCTCGCGATCCTGCTGCTGGCGCTGCTGATTGGCGCGCTCCTGCTGGTTCTGCTGAATCTGGCGCTGTTGCTGCACCTGTTCCTGCTGGCGCTGCTGTTGTTGCTGATTCTGCTGTTGCTGGCGTTGTTGCTGCTGCTCACGCTGCTGGTTGTCGTTGAAGCCGCGCTGGTTCTCCTGCTGCTGGCGCTGCATCTCGAACCCACGTTGCTGCTGTTGGCGCTGCTGCTGCTCGTTACGCTGCTGTTGCTGCTGTTGATTGTTGTCGTCGGCCAACACCTGAGCACTGATGCTCAAGGCCAAGAGACTGACACCTGCCAAACGCCAGATGCGCGTGTTCATGCTTTCCTCACTACGGCGCGGATACCTATGGGATAGGACTGCGAGTCGGGTGCGCCGTTCGCCGCACTCTATCAGCGTGGCGAGTGAAACTATAGAAGCGCTCGCTGCGCTGCTGGACAAAAGCCGGGCACAAAAAAAGAGGGCTCGATGGCCCTCTCTGGAATACTTCGTCCTGGCTCGACACTTGTGGCATCGGCTCACCTCGCATCGTCTTCTGGACAGTGCGTAGCCCGGTGGCCTGATCAACCCTGTCGGGCTGGAGGCCGCGGCTGGCCTGATTCGGCGGGCCGCGCTGGACGCTGTGTCCGGGCAGTGATTCTGGTTAAAAGAATAGGCCTTGGCGGACGACAGAGGATTGCGAATATTGCTGGTGAAAACACCACTTGCGCAATAATTCACTTCAGATTAATAATTCTGCGCAATACATTCAATAAAGGCGCTTATCGTGAGCAAGCTCGACAGATATGACTTGAGTATTTTGGCCGAACTGCAAAAGGACGCGCGCATCTCCAATCAGGAACTGGCCGAACGCATTGGCCTGTCGCCTTCACCCTGCTCGCGCCGCGTCAAACAGCTGGAAGACGACGGTTATATCGTGGGTCAGGTCGCGCTGCTGGACCGCAAGAAGCTGGGCCTTAGCCTGACGGCCTACGTGCTGATCGGCATGGACCGCCACACACCCGACCGCTTCGAGAATTTCGAGCAGCACATCCGCAACCTGCCGCAGGTGCTGGAGTGCAGCCTGGTGACCGGCATCGACGCCGATTACCAACTAAAGGTCGTCGTTCCGGACATGGATCACTATCAGAAATTTCTGCTTGGCCATCTGACCCGCATCGACGGCGTAACCAGCGTGCGCTCCAGCTTCGTGCTCAATCAGGTACTCGCGAGCACCGAACTGCCGCTGGTGCATTTGCGCGGCTGAAGCGCGTCCGCAGAGGTACAGGTTTTTGTCAGAGCGACCGGGGCGCCGATCTACCCTGCTCGCGAAGAGGCCCGTTAAGACGCTGAATAACTGCCGGTAGAGATGACGCCTTCGCGAGCAAGCTCACTCCCACAATGGAACTCAGCAGCATTCTAATTCGGGTCTTGCTGCAGTTCTTCAATCAAAGCTTCGCCGGCACTTCCCGCCACTGCCCCTGGTCCAGCCCTTCTAGGCTCCAGTCGCCAATCCGCACGCGCACCAGTCGCAACGTCGGCAGGCCGACTGCCGCGGTCATCCTGCGCACCTGGCGGTTTCGGCCTTCCTTGATGACAAGCTCCAGCCAGCTCGTCGGCACGCTTTTGCGAAACCGCACCGGCGGGTTGCGCGGCCACAGCTCCGGTTCGTCCAGTTGCCGGGCCTGTGCGGGCAGCGTCGGGCCGTCGTTCAACTCGACGCCGTTGCGCAGCTTCTGCAGTTGCTCTTCCGTCGGCTCACCCTCTACCTGCACCCAGTAGGTTTTCGCCAGCTTGTGCTTGGGGTCGGCGATGCGCGCCTGCAATTGGCCGTCGTTGGTCAGCAGCAGCAAGCCCTCGCTGTCGCGGTCCAGGCGCCCGGCCGGGTAGATGCCGGGGATGTCGATGAAATCCTTGAGCGTCGCCCGGCCTTCGCCATCACTGAACTGGGTCAGCACGTCGAAGGGTTTGTTGAACAGAATCAACCGCGGTTCGGCGGGCGGTGCTTTGGCGACACGCCGGGGCGCGCCCGTGCGATCAGGCGAAGGACGGCGGGAATCGGGACGTTGATTGCGGGGCATGGGAAACCGGTAAAAAAATGACAGAAACAGAAAGGGCCACTTTAGTGGCCCTTTCGTTGAACGCCTAGCGCCTTAACGAGCCTTAACGGAACGGCGGCTCGTCGAAGCTGCGCAGTTTGCGCGAATGCAGCGAGTTGAGCTGCGTGCGCATCAGGTCCAGCGCGGCGATACCGATCTTCAAATGCTGGGTGACCGCCCGCTCATAAAACGCGTTGGCCGAACCCGGCAGCTTGATTTCGCTGTGCAGCGGTTTGTCCGAGACGCAGAGCAAGGTCCCGTAAGGCACCCGAAGGCGATAACCCTGGGCCGCGATGGTGCCGCTTTCCATGTCCACCGCCACGGCGCGAGACAGGTTGATCAGCGGCCGTTCCTGGGCCCAGCGCAGTTCCCAGTTGCGATCGTCGTAGGTCAGGACCGTGCCGGTGCGCAGACGCTTCTTCAGATCGTCGCCGCGTTCGCCGGTGACTTGGGCGGCTGATTCCTGCAACGCCAGTTGCACTTCGGCCAGCGCCGGGATCGGAATGTTCGGCGGCAGCACGCGATCAAGAATACCATCGCGGCGCATGTAGGCGTGGGCGAGCACGTAGTCGCCGATGGTCTGCGACTGACGCAGGCCGCCGCAGTGCCCGATCATCAACCAGCAATGCGGACGCAATACCGCGAGATGGTCGGTGATGTTCTTGGCGTTGGACGGGCCGACGCCAATGTTGACCAATGTCACGCCATGGCCGTCTTCGGCGATCAAGTGATAGGCCGGCATCTGGTAGCGGTGCCAGACCACACCGGAGACGATGGCCTGGGCTTCGCCGTAATCCATGCTCTTGTCGACGACGACGTTGCCCGGCAGGACCATTTTCACGAAGCGCGGGTCGTCGCGCAGTTTTTCCAGACCATGCACGATGAACTGGTCGACGTAGCGGTGATAGTTGGTCAGCAGGATCCACGGCTGAACATGGCGCCAGTCGCTGCCGGTGTAATGCACCAGACGGCGCAGCGAGAAATCCACACGGGCAGCGTCGAACAACGCGAGCGGCAGCGGATCGGTGTTGGCCCAGTCGTACAGACCGTCAGCAATGCCATCGGTGGCGGCCGACAAATCCGTGCTCGGGAAGACGCGGGCCAGGGTCGCAGCGGTCACACCGGTACCGGCCAGCTCATCGCCCTGCTCAACCACGTAAGGGTAAGGGATGTTCTGCTCGCTGACGCCCACTTCCACCGTCACGGTGAAGTCGTTCATCAACGGTACAAGTTGTTCGAGCAGGTATTTGCGGAACGCCGCCGGGTGGGTGACGGTGACACTGTAAGTGCCCGGCAACTGAACCTTGGCGTAGGCGCGGGTGGTCAGCGGCACTTCGCCCTGGCAGTGGTAGGTCAGACGCAGCTCGGGGTAGCGGAATGTCAGACGCTCGGCGGCAGTAGGTTCGACGCGGTCTTTCAGGTAGCGCTTGAGCGCCTGGCTCAAGGCGGTGGTTGCCCGTGCGTGCAGCTCAGCGAGCCGGTCAACGGCGTGTTCGGCAGTTTCTACGACAATGAAAGCTTCGGTCACGATGCATATCCTTCTTATCTTGCAAGCGCATATCTTGCCTGCAACAGATGACGAAGGCACGATTTGCCTGCAGCCGACGCGGCAATGGACGCGTTATACCTGCGGCGATGACCGCGCGACCAGCGCCTGAACATCCACCCCGCGCGGCAAGGCGCCGTAGACACGCCCCGGCCGTTCCAGGCGCCCGGCAATAAACCCGTCGCTGACCACTGTATTGCCCGCTTCCAGCAGCAGTTTTGCCTGCAGCGCCACGGCGATGTCTTCGGTCAGTTGACGGGCGCGGTACTGGATGTCGCTGGTGTCCTGAAACGCCTCCTTCAAGCTATGAATATGCGCGGCCAGTCGCCTGTCGCCATGACCGTCGCCCAGCTCATCGAACAAAGCATCCAGCACGCCGGGCTCTTTGGACAGCGCGCGCAGGACGTCCAGGCACTGCACGTTGCCGGAACCTTCCCACGTCGAATTGACCGGCGCCTCACGGTAAAGGCGCGGCAGGATGCTGTCCTCGACATAGCCTGCACCGCCCATGCATTCCGCCGCTTCGTTGATCATTGCCGGCGCGCGCTTGCAGATCCAGTACTTGCCCACCGCCGTTACGAGTCGTGCGAAACGGGCTTCGTGGCCGTCATCCAGACGCTCCAGCGAGCGTCCCATGCGCAAGGTCAGTGCGAGGGCCGCTTCGCTTTCCAGCGCCAGATCGGCGAGCACATTTTGCATGAGCGGCTGCTCGCTCAGCACACGACCGCTGACGCTGCGGTGGGCGCAATGGTGCGCGGCCTGGGTCAGGGCCTGACGCATCAGCGCGCTGGAACCGGTCATGCAATCAAAGCGCGTCATCGCCACCATTTCGATGATGGTCGGCACGCCGCGCCCCTCCTCGCCCACCATCCAGGCCAGAGCGCCGCGGAATTCCACTTCGCTTGAGGCGTTGGACCAGTTGCCGAGTTTGTTCTTCAGCCGCTGTATGTAGAACGCGTTGCGGGTGTCGTCCGGGCGATGGCGTGGCAGCAGGAAACAGGTCAGGCCCTTGTCGGTCTGCGCCAGGGTGAGAAAGGCATCGCACATCGGCGCCGAACAAAACCATTTGTGCCCGACCAGTTCATAGGCCTGACCCGGTCCAGGCTGGCCGACCGGATAGGCCCGGGTGGTGTTGGCGCGCACGTCGGTGCCGCCCTGCTTCTCGGTCATCGCCATACCGATGGTCGCGCCGGCCTTATGCGCGATGCCGACGTTGCGCGGGTCATAGTGGGTGGCGAGGATCTTCGGCAGCCAGGTCTCGGCCAGGTCCGGTTGAAGACGCAGGGCCGGCACGCTGGCGAAGGTCATCGTCAGCGGACACCCGCTGCCTGCTTCGGCCTGGGTGTGCAAGTAGCTCATCGCCGCGCGGGCGACATGGGCGCCTTCTCGGGGATCGGTCCACGGCAGCGACGGGATGCCGTGTTCGACCGCCGTCTGCATCAGTTGGTGATACGCAGGATGAAACTCCACCAGATCGATTCGATGGCCGTAGCGATCATGGCTGGCGAACACCGGTTTGTTCTGATTGGCGAGGAAACCCGCTTCCATCAACGGGCCACCGGCCAGTGCGCCATAGGCATCAATTCGGTCCCGTGCCCAACCCGCGCCGAAACGCTGCGACCACTCTTGCAGCGGCAGGTCGATGCGGTACAGGTTAGTGCCGTCCAGAGAAGGCGGCTGATTGGTGACCTCGTGGGTCTCGGCGAACTGATGCAGATTGATGCGCTGGTCCATGAGGCGACTCCGGTCCGGGCAGCACGCGGCGGTCGTGCAGATGACCTAGTGAATCATGCACCCCGCCCCGGCTACAGCGCCATAGAAGACGAAATCACGGCGGTTTTGCCTTGTCGATGGCTGGCATCAGAGTTGATGCACATCCCGCGGGATGCGCGGCCCATGTAGGAGTGACCGGGGTGGCGCTCCTACACCATTTGCGTCGCGGTCTGCACATCCAGGCTCAAGCGGAACTGACTGCCGTTGCCCGGCTCGGATTGGTGGCTCAGGCGCCCGCCCTGCAATTCAATCAACTGTCGGCAAATCGCCAGACCGATGCCCAGCCCGCCGTATTCCCGCGTCGTCGAGCCATCCACCTGGAAGAAGTTGGCGTACAGCGTTTCTTCATCAAGACGGCTGAAGCCGATGCCGGTGTCGATGACGTCAATCACCAGCCGCACCTGCTCGGCGTCTGGGCGCTGGCCATTGACGCGGATTCTGATCGAACCGGTCTTGGTGAACTTGATCGCATTGTCCAGCAGGCACTCCAGGCACTGGCGTAACTTGACGCCGTCACCGTGCAGGCTGTCCGGCAACGTCTCGTCCAGTTCCACACTGAACGCCAGCGCCTTGCTGCGGGCCAGCGGTTCGAAGCCACTGCGCAGTTGAAACAGCACATGACGCAGGCTAAATGGCTCGTTGCGCACGGTGATGCGGCCTGCTTGCAGTTCAGTCAGCGTGAGAATGCCGTTGACGATACCCATCATGTTTTGCGCCGAATCGGCGGCGGTCTGGCGATACAGCTCGATCTCGCTGTCGGCCACATCCATCTGCATCAACTCCAGCGAACCGATCACGCCGTTCATGGGGGTGCGCAGTTCATGGGTCAGCGTGGCGAGAAACTCGTCCTTCAACCGGTTGCTCACGGCCAACTGCTGATTGAGGGCTTCGAGCCCCTGCTGCGACTCCGCCATGATCTGCGCCTCGCGCTCACGCATGGCATTGATGCGGTCGGCCAGCGCCAGCGAAAGCAGCGCCACCTCGATCACCGAGCCGATCTGGCTGGCGTACATGGTCCAGAAGTTGTTGGGCAGATGCCCGAGGAGCATGGTCGCGTTGACCACTCCGCCGATCAGAAACGCCGACCAGCCGATAATGAAATACCGCGCGACCCGCCGCCCCTTGAACCACGCCGCCAGCCCGATCAGCAGCACCACCGGCGTGAACAGCAAGACCAGCCCTGTCACCAGCCGCAGCGCTACGCCGTAATCCATGCTCAACGCGAGGGTCATGATCACCGCGGCGCAGACCATCATCACCAGAAGCGGCACATCCAGCCAGCGACCCAGGCTCGGCGTCTGCAGGAATTTACGGGTGAACTGGCTGGCAAACAGGATCGCGGCGGCAATCAGGAAAGTGGTCGAGGTATTGGCCCACCACGGGTTGTCGGGCCAGAAATACTCGATCGCCGCGCCATTGACCGACACCTGATACAGGCCGAAGAAGGTGATGTAGAGGATGTAATGCAGGTAAGCGGTGTCGCGCACGCTCAGGTAGATGAACAGGTTGTAGACCAGCATCACCGCCAGCACGCCGTAAATCATGCCGAGGATGTACAGGCGCGACGGCTGCTCTTCTATATACGCATGACTGGCCCACAGATTGAGCGGCGCCTGCACCGAGCCGTGACTGGCGACGCGCAGGTAAACGGTCTTGGTCTCGTGGGCGTTCAGGTTGAGATCGAATACGTAGTTGTTCTGCTTAATCTGCCGGCTGGCAAACGGCAGCATGTCGCCGGTCTGCCAGGCCAGACTGGGGCGCGCGTCGCCATCGCCGAGATAGAGATCGACGTGGTCCATCGGCGGGTAGGCGAGTTCGAGCAACCAGTCGGCTGACGCCAGCGGGTTGGCCGGTCGATAGGTCAGACGCACCTTTAGCCAGAACGCCGAGCGCGAGTAGCCAGCGTTGAGCGACGGACCGGCAAGGGGTTTGAAGCGTGCAGCGCCCTCGGGAGATGAGACTTGCTGGATGGTCGCATCGCCGGTGGGGTCTTCGAACACCTGGGTGTCGCGCCCCAATGCAAGGGTGCGGGTGTTTTCATCGAAGTCCACGGCGCTGGCGAACATCGGAAACAGGCAGAACAGCGCAATCAGCACCAGACGCATGGGGCACCGCCTTGGCACTGGTGACAGGCACAAGCCGCCGTGAAATCGTGGAACGGCTTCGCAATTCTGCGAGCGACCGCTGTATCGGTCGAAGGGGTCAGCGGGCAACGCACTTGCATTTACTCTTTTGGCGGAACAGATGAAGCGCCACAGGATAGCGATTGATAGCTCGATGACACCATCTAAATCTGTGCATTGGGTGAGACGGGGTCGTTCACATGCAGGAGTGGCTTTGGCCAGATTGCCAAGCAGTACAGGCTGATCGCAATGCACCTGGTGGGACCGGCTTTAGCCGGGAAGGCGTCAGGCGTCTCGCTGCAAAATGAGGGATGTTCGCACTGGCCCCTTCCCGGCTGAAGCCGGTCCCACTGGCAAAAAGTTTAGTGGTAAGCTCGCGCACCATGAATATCTATAGCTCCCGCCCTGTTGTCCTCTGTCTCTCCGGTCACGACCCCAGTGGCGGCGCCGGTTTGCAGGCAGATATCGAAGCCCTGCTTGCTCAGGGTTGCCACGCCGCTCCCGCCGTCACCGCCCTGACCGTTCAGGACACCGTGAACGTCACTGACTTTCGCGTGCTGGATCGCGAGTGGGTGCTGGCGCAAGCCAATGCCGTGCTCAACGACTCCACCGTCGCGGCAGTGAAGCTGGGGATGTTGGGTTCGCTGGAGATGGTCGACACCGTCGTTGAACTGCTGGCAGCGCATCCGCATCTGCCCATGGTCTGCGATCCGGTGTTGCGTGCCGGTGGCGGCGGTCGGCTGGGCAAGGACGAAGTGGGTTACGCCATGCGCGAGCGTCTGTTGCCACTCGCCACCATCGCCACGCCAAACCTGCCGGAAGCGCGCATCCTCGCCGAACTGCCTGAAGGCACCGCCGATGAATGTGCCGAAAAGCTGCTGCCGTTCTGCGAGCACTTGCTGATCACCGGCGGTCATGGCGATGAGCACGAAGTTCACAACCGTCTGTACATCCGCGGCGGTCAGTCACGCACTTTCACCTGTCAGCGTTTGCCGGGCAGCTACCACGGCTCCGGATGCACACTGGCCAGCGCCTTGGCGGGAAGACTGGCGCAGGGCCAGGACCTGATTGGCGCTGTACAAATGGCGCTGGACTACACTTGGCGCACGCTGCGCGATGCCGAACAGCTGGGCCGGGGACAATTCGTTCCGCGCCGCCTGCCGCTGGATTTCTGCTCGTAACGCCACGAAAAAGAGGCACCCTGATGAGATTACGTGGCTTGTATGCCGTGACCGACAGCCAGCTGTTGGCCGGCAAATTCCTGTCTTACGTCGAAGCCGCCCTCGATGGCGGCGTGACCCTGCTGCAATACCGCGACAAATCCGGCGACGAGACCCGCCGCCTGCGCGAGGCCTCGGCGCTGCTCAAGCTGTGCGAGCGCTACAAGACCCGTCTGATCATCAACGACGACGCCGAAGTGGCCGCGCGCCTGGGCGTCGGCGTGCACCTTGGGCAAACCGACGGCTCGCTGCCTGACGCCCGCGCCCTGCTCGGTCACAAAGCCATTGTCGGCGCGACCTGCCACGCACAGCTGGAACTGGCCGTCAAGGCCAAGACCGACGGCGCTTCGTATGTCGCCTTCGGACGCTTCTTCAATTCCCAGACCAAACCCGGCGCACCGACCTGCAGCCTCGACCTGCTCAGCCAGGCACGCAAACGCATCAAGCTGCCCATTGCGGTGATCGGCGGCATCACCCTGGAAAACGCCGCGCCGCTGGTGGCCCACGGCGCCGATCTGCTGGCCGTCGTGCACGGGCTGTTCGGCGCTGAAACCACTCAGGAAGTTACTCGCCGCGCCCGGGCTTTCAACGATTTGTTCAAACCCGCCTGATTCTGCATCAGGCCGGTTACGCACTCATTCATTCCGATTCAAACAGAGACCTCATCATGTCCCGTTCTGAAACCCTGTTCGCCAACGCCCAGAAACACATCCCCGGCGGCGTCAACTCGCCGGTCCGCGCGTTCAAAAGCGTCGGTGGCACGCCGCTGTTCTTCAAACACGCGGTCGGCGCCTACGTCACCGATGAAGACGACAAGCGTTACGTCGATTACGTTGGCTCGTGGGGCCCGATGATTCTGGGCCACAGTCATCCGGACGTGCTGGATGCCGTGCGCAAGCAGCTGGAACACGGTCTGTCGTACGGCGCACCGACCGCGATGGAAACCGAGATGGCCGATCTGGTCTGCTCGATCGTGCCGTCGATGGAAATGGTGCGCATGGTCAGCTCCGGCACCGAAGCGACCATGAGCGCGATCCGTCTGGCCCGCGGTTTCACTGGCCGGGACAGCATCATCAAGTTCGAAGGCTGCTACCACGGCCACTCCGACAGCCTGCTGGTGAAAGCCGGTTCCGGCGCGCTGACCCTGGGCGTGCCGAGCTCGCCCGGCGTACCGGCGGCTTTCGCCAAGCACACGCTGACGCTGCCGTTCAACGACATCGACGCGGTCAAAACGATGCTCGCTGACGTCGGCCAGGAAGTGGCGTGCATCATCGTCGAGCCGGTGGCGGGCAACATGAACTGCGTGCCGCCTGCGCCGGGCTTCCTGCAAGGCCTGCGCGAGGCCTGCGACGAGCACGGCGTAGTGCTGATTTTCGACGAAGTGATGACCGGTTTCCGCGTCGCCCTCGGCGGGGCCCAAGCCTATTACGGCGTGAAGCCGGACCTGAGCACCTTCGGCAAGATCATCGGCGGCGGCATGCCGGTCGGCTGTTTCGGCGGCAAACGCGAAATCATGTCGCACATCGCGCCGCTGGGCCCGGTGTATCAGGCCGGCACGCTGTCGGGAAACCCGCTGGCAATGGCGGCGGGACTGACCACCCTGCGTCTGATCAGCCGCCCGGGTTTCCACGATGAGTTGAGTGCGTTCACCACGCGCCTGCTGGAAGGCCTGCAACAGCGCGCCGACGCCGCCGGCATCCCGTTCGTGACCACTCAGGCGGGCGGCATGTTCGGCCTGTACTTCAGCGACGCCAAAGAAATCGTCACCTTCCAGGACGTGATGACCAGCGACGCCAATCGCTTCAAACAGTTCTTCCACCTGATGCTGGAAGGCGGCGTGTACCTGGCGCCGAGCGCATTCGAAGCCGGCTTCACCTCGATCGCCCACGGCGACGCCGAGTTGCAGCAGACGCTGGATGCCGCAGAAAAAGCCTTCGCCCAACTGAAATGACGGGCAGACCGGGCGGAACGGATTCCGCCCGCGTCTCTACAGCTCGCTCAACCTCCCTGAATTCAGGCTAATCAAGCCCGCGCAGCAGAAAATCAGTAAAGACTTTGTAAGGTTGCCCTCGCTTATTTCATAATGCGCAGCCAGCACGTTTCGCTGGACGGGCATGCCCGCACCTTTTTCAGAGGTAAGTCGACTTCCATGAATCGCACCGGCCGCACCCTTGCATTGGGCTGCCTGTTGCTTCTTCATCCCCTGCTGGCTAATGCAGGTGGCAACTCGTTGTTGATCCCGGCGGTGGGTCGTTGCACCCTCAATACCCAGCCAGACAACCTGCCAGCAGCGTTGTCCGCTTGTCAGCAGGCGGCTCAGGATGGGGATGCGCAGGCGCAATACGAGTTGGGGGAGTTCTACTACGAGGGCAAAAGTGCGCCACGTGACTTGACCCAGGCACTTAACTACTTCGAAAAAGCTTCGTTGCAG
This sequence comes from Pseudomonas sp. Ps21-P2, assembly GCF_039672565.1. Taxonomy (NCBI): domain Bacteria; kingdom Pseudomonadati; phylum Pseudomonadota; class Gammaproteobacteria; order Pseudomonadales; family Pseudomonadaceae; genus Pseudomonas; species Pseudomonas sp. Ps21-P2. The sequence continues at coordinate 145,425 of NZ_JBDFPL010000010.1, read as the reverse complement.
GGGCATGCCCAGGCGCAGTACCAACTGGGCTTGATGTTCTTTCGTGGCGAAGGGGTGCAGGCCAACAACATTCAGGCGTATATCGTGCTGAAGATGGCGGCGGTCAACGGTTCGGAAGATGCGCTGGATCAGGCGGACGAAGTGTCCGCGCAAATGAAGCGCGAAGATCTCGAAGTGGCCACCCAAGTGCTCGGGCAGATTTTCCGCAAATACCTGCTGGAGCTGCAGACCGCTGAAGGACGCACGCCGTTTGCGCCCTTCCCTGCCGACAGCGACAAGCCTTGATCTGAATTACTTGTCCGGCATGGGCATCGGAAACGGCATGACATTGCCGGTGTGACGCGCCTCGGTGATCTTCGCTGTGCCCATACGCTCCACTTCATCGATCCGCACGATCGAGTGCATCGGCACGAAGCTGCGCACTACGCCATCGAACTGCGCCTTGAGCTTCTCTTCGCTGGGGTCGACCACGACGGTGGTGCGCTCGCCGAAGACGAATTCTTCCACTTCCAGAAAGCCCCACAGATCACTCTGATAGATCTGTTTGGCGTACATCTCGAACACCTGTCCCTGGTTGAGAAAAATCACCTTGTAGATTGGAGCTTCGCGTTTGGTCATAACAGGCAGGCAGTGATCAGAGTTTTGAAAAGGGCGCGAACTATAGCATGCCGCTGGTTAGACGACGCTAGGAAGCCGGGGCCCGCATCCCTATAATGCGCGGTTCTTTGAATCACCTGATGAACCCCCGCATGGCCAAGAAGCTTTACATCGAAACCCATGGTTGCCAGATGAACGAGTACGACAGCTCGCGCATGGTCGACCTGCTGGGCGAACATCAAGCACTGGAAGTCACCGCACGGGCGGAAGACGCTGACGTCATCCTGCTCAACACCTGCTCAATCCGCGAGCGGGCGCAGGATCGGGTGTACTCCCAGCTTGGCCGCTGGCGCGAATTGAAGCTGGCGAACCCGGAAATGGTCATCGCCGTCGGTGGCTGCGTGGCGAGTCAGGAAGGCGCGGCCATCCGCGATCGCGCGCCGTACGTCGACGTGGTGTTCGGCCCGCAGACCCTGCACCGTCTGCCGGAAATGATCGACGCGGCGCGCATCACCCGCCTGCCCCAGGTCGACGTCTCGTTCCCTGAAATCGAAAAATTCGATCACCTGCCCGAGCCCCGTGTCGATGGCCCGAGCGCTTATGTATCGGTGATGGAAGGCTGCAGCAAGTACTGCACGTTCTGCGTGGTGCCTTATACCCGTGGCGAAGAAGTCAGCCGGCCGTTCGACGACGTTATCAACGAGGTGCTTCATCTGGCTGAGAACGGCGTGCGTGAAGTGACCCTGCTGGGCCAGAACGTCAACGGCTATCGCGGCACCACCCACGACGGGCGCCTCGCTGACCTGGCCGAACTGATCCGCGTGGTCGCCGCCATCGACGGCATCGACCGCATTCGCTACACCACTTCGCACCCGCTGGAGTTCTCCGACAGCCTGATTCAGGCCCACGCCGAAGTTCCGGAACTGGTGAAGCATCTGCACCTGCCCGTGCAATCAGGTTCCGACCGGATTCTCGCGGCCATGAAACGCAATCACACGGTGCTCGAATACAAGTCACGCCTGCGCAAGCTGCGCGCGGCGGTGCCGGACATCTGCATCAGCTCCGACTTCATCGTCGGCTTTCCGGGCGAAACCGAGAAGGATCACCTGCAGACCATGAAGCTGGTGGAAGACGTCGGCATGGATTTCTCCTACTCCTTCGTCTACAGCGCACGTCCCGGCACACCCGCGGCCGATCTGGCCGACGACACGTCGGAAGAAGTGAAGAAAGAACGCCTGAAACAGCTGCAGGACCTGATCAACCGCCAGGGTCTGGACATCAGCCGCAAGATGGCCGGTACCGTGCAGCGCATTCTGGTCACCGATTATTCGAAGAAGGACCCTGGCGAACTGCAGGGCCGTACCGAGAACAACCGGATCGTCAATTTCCGCTGCGACAACCCCCGGCTGATCGGCCAGTTCGCCGATGTCTATATCGACAGCGCCCAACCCCACTCGCTGCGCGGGTCGTTGTTGCAATAAGCCAAAGCGCCCCAATCTAATCGCCACGCATGATGTTTATGCGCAGGACCGGGCGCTGAATCTGCTGTCGGACAGCCGCCATACGTCGGCTGCACCGGCGCACGATTCAGCTCGCAGGCCCGGCGGGCTGTCTGTTATCGGCTGCCCCGCCGGGCGTCTGCGCAGCTCATTTATCCATTCGTGAGTGAACCCTTCCTGACACTGCCTGCAGGGGTTATCCTTCACGTCACTTCACATTGCCGTCGGGCGGCCCAAAACCACTTTGAACGCACCTATCGAACCACATCGCTTCAGCCTCGAACCTATCGAGGCTCACCGCTTCGCCAATCTGTGCGGGCAATTCGACGAGCATTTGCGCTTGATCGAACAGCGCCTGGACATCGAGATCCGCAATCGCGGAGGCCAGTTCGAGATGATCGGCGAGCGCAAACAAACCACCTCGGCAGAAAACCTGCTGCGCCGGCTGTATCGGGAAACGAAAGCGACCGAACTGTCACCGGACATGGTTCATCTGTTCCTGCAGGAATCCGGCGTTGAAGAGCTGGATAACCACCCTGCTGCCGAAGTCGGCGTCGCTCTGCGTACCAAGAAAGGCATGATTCGCCCCCGTGGCTTGAATCAGCAGCGGTACGTGAAGGAAATCCTCGCCAACGACATCAACTTCGGCATCGGTCCGGCCGGTACCGGCAAGACTTATCTCGCCGTGGCCGCTGCGGTTGATGCCCTTGAGCGCGAGACCATCCGCCGCATCCTGCTGGTGCGTCCTGCCGTAGAAGCGGGCGAAAAGCTCGGCTTCCTGCCCGGCGACCTGTCCCAGAAAATCGACCCGTACCTGCGCCCGCTGTATGACGCGCTGTACGAAATGCTCGGCTTCGAATACGTCGCCAAGCTGATCGAGAAGCAGGTGATCGAAGTCGCGCCACTGGCGTACATGCGCGGTCGCACGCTTAATAACAGCTTCATCATTCTCGACGAGAGTCAGAACACCACCGTCGAGCAGATGAAAATGTTCCTGACCCGTATCGGCTTCGGCTCCACCGCCGTGATCACCGGTGACGTCACCCAGATCGACTTGCCCAAGGGCACGAAATCCGGGTTGAACCACGTCATCGACGTGCTCAAGGACGTGCCGGGCATCAGCTTCACCCACTTCAAGCCCAAGGACGTCGTGCGCCATCCGTTGGTGCAGCGCATCGTCGAAGCCTACGAGCGCTACGAGGAACGCAACGACAATCCGGCCGCTCCCCAGGGTTCACGGGACACTCGCAGCGATGCTTGAGCTGGATCTGCAACGTGCGAGTCAGGCCAGCGCCCCGAGCGAAGCCCAGTTCCGCCTCTGGTGTGAAATGGGCCTGCGCCAGCGTTCGGCTGACTCGGAACTGACCATTCGCCTCGTCGACGAAGCCGAAGGCCGAGAGCTGAACAACACCTGGCGGCACAAGGATTACGCCACCAACGTGTTGTCATTTCCCGCCGACGTCCCCGACGAGATGCTGGACATCCCGCTGCTGGGCGATCTGGTCATCTGCGTGCCTGTCGTCACCCGTGAAGCCGCTGAACAGGGCAAGTCATCGGACGCTCATTGGGCGCATCTGGTGATTCATGGCTGTCTGCATCTGTTGGGCTACGATCACATCGATGACGACGAAGCCGAAGAGATGGAAGCGCTGGAACGGGAGTTGCTTGCAGAGCTTGGCTATCCGGATCCATACGCCGACGACGAATCCGTCGACAGTCCGCATTCCGACACACCTCATTTAGAAACATCAGCCAAGGACCACGAGTAAGGGCTATGAGCGAAGACCGATCGAGCAACGGGCAAAAGTCATGGTTGGGCAAACTGACCCAGGCATTTGCCCATGAGCCGAAAAACCGCCAGGAGCTATTGGAGCTGCTGCGCGAAGCCCATCAGAACAAGCTGCTGGACAGTGAAGCGCTGGCCATTGTCGAAGGCGCCATTCAGGTCGCTGACCTGCAGGTCCGCGACATCATGGTGCCGCGCTCGCAGATGATCAGCATCAAGGCCAGCCAGACCCCACGCGAATTCCTGCCTGCCGTGATCGATTCGGCGCACTCGCGCTACCCGGTCATCGGAGAAAGCCACGATGACGTGCTGGGCGTCTTGCTCGCCAAGGACCTGCTGCCGCTGATTCTCAAGGAAGACGGTGGCAGCGGTGACGTGAAAAGCCTGCTGCGCCCGGCGACCTTCGTCCCTGAATCCAAGCGCCTGAACGTGCTGTTGCGGGAATTCCGCGCCAACCACAATCACATGGCCATCGTCATCGACGAATACGGCGGCGTGGCGGGTTTGGTGACCATCGAAGACGTGCTCGAGCAAATCGTCGGCGACATCGAAGACGAGCACGACGTCGAGGAAGACAGCTACATCAAGCCGCTGCCCAGTGGCGACTTCCTGGTCAAGGCGCTGACCCCGATCGAGAGCTTCAACGAGTTCTTCGACAGCGGGTTCTCAGATGACGAATTCGACACCGTCGGCGGTCTGGTGATGAATGCGTTCGGGCATCTGCCCAAGCGTAATGAAATCACCGAAATCGGCGCGTACCGTTTCCGCATCCTGAATGCCGACAGCCGTCGTATTCACTTGCTGCGCCTGAGCCCGATCAACCGCTCGTAACGCCCTACCCGTTTTAAGGAATGTAAATGCGCTGGATCACCCGCCCCGGCTGGCCCGGTAACCTGCTGGCCATGGTGGCCGGCGCGTTGATTACCCTGGCCCTGGCACCCTTCGATATCTGGCCACTGGCGATTGTCGCGCTGGTGGTTTTCTATCTGGGTCTGCGCGACCTCACACCCCGTCAGGCCCTCTGGCGCGGTTGGTCCTACGGATTTGGCCTGTTCGGCGGCGGCACCAGCTGGATTTACGTCAGCATCCACACCTATGGCGAGGCGCCGGTCTGGCTGGCGGCTTTCCTGATGGTGCTGTTCTGCGCGGCGGTGGCGTTTTTCTTCGCCCTGCCGGCATGGATCTGGGCCCGCTGGATCCGCCGCAACGAAGCCCCGCTGGCGGATTCACTGGCCTTCGCGGCCTTGTGGTTCGGCCAGGAAATGTTTCGCGGCTGGTTCCTCACCGGTTTCCCCTGGCTCTATTCCGGCTACAGCCAACTCGACGGTCCTCTCAAAGGGCTCGCGCCATTGGGCGGCATGTGGCTGATCTCCTTTGTGCTCGCGCTGACTGCAGCGCTGCTGTGCAATCTGCCCCGTTTGCGGACACGCGCGCCGAAATTGGCGGCAGGCATCGTGTTGCTGCTGGCGCCGTGGGCTGCCGGGCTGGCGCTGAAGGATCACGCCTGGACCGAGCCTTCGGGCAAGCCGCTCACCGTTGCGGCCATGCAGGGCAACGTCGAGCAGAGCATGAAGTGGGACCCGGCGGCGCTCAACGCGCAACTCGCGCTGTACCGCGACATGACCTTCACCTCGAAAAAAGCGGACCTGATCATCTGGCCGGAAACCGCCGTGCCGGTGCTTAAAGAGTCGGTTGAAGGTTATCTGTCGGTGATGGGCAAGTTTGCGGCCGAGCGGGATTCGGCGCTGATCACCGGGGTACCGCTGCGAGAAAAAGGCACCCATGGGGAATACCGTTACTACAACGCCATTACCGTAACGGGCGAAGGCGACGGCACCTACCTCAAGCAGAAGCTGGTGCCGTTCGGTGAGTACGTGCCGTTGCAGGACCTGCTGCGTGGGCTGATTACCTTCTTCAACCTGCCGATGTCTGACTTTGCGCGCGGCCCATCCGGGCAGTCGTTGTTGCAAGCCAAGGGTTACGAGATCGCGCCGTTCATTTGTTACGAAGTGGTGTACCCGGAGTTCGCCGCCGGGCTCTCGGCGCAAAGCGATCTGCTGCTGACGGTGAGCAACGACACCTGGTTCGGCACCTCGATCGGCCCGCTGCAGCATTTGCAAATGGCGCAAATGCGCGCACTGGAAGCCGGCCGCTGGATGATCCGCGCCACCAACAACGGCGTCAGCGCGCTGATCAACCCGTTCGGCGAAATCACCACCACCGTGCCGCAGTTCGAGCGCGCCGTGATGTACGGCGAAGTCACCCCGATGCAAAACCTCACGCCCTACCTGCACTGGCGCTCATGGCCGCTGATCGTGCTGTCGCTGCTGCTGATCGGCTGGGCGTTCTTTGCAGGCAGGATGGCGAAGGCGGTGTGAGCCGGTTGCTGGCTCTCTGCAATAGAGGTCACGGCGTCCTGACACAGCGCCGTCGTGCAGCGAACGCGACCCTGTGGGAGTGAGCTTGCTCACGAAGACGGCATTTCAGCCGCCGAAGATCTAGCGGCTGCCCCGGCCTCTTCGCGAGCAAGCTCGCTCCCACATGGACATTGCCTACCGCGCCACCGCGGGTCTTACTCGACGCCAAGGCAATTCTGTCACCGGTAAAACAAGCGATAGCCCACCAGTCCCGCCGCTTCATTGATCAATTGCCCGTTCTGCCACACCGCCCTCGCCTCCGGGGTCCAGCCACCGAACGGGCGGGCGTTGTCCACGCTCAGGAATCCGACCGGCGCCGGAACCACGTCAAATCCGGCCTTCTCGAAACTCCACACCGAACGCGGCATGTGCCAGGCCTGGGTGACCACGACCACGCGCTTGATGCCCTGGGGCAACAAGATCGCGGCGGTCATGTTGGCGTTTTCCCAGGTCGTGCGGCTTTCGCCTTCCTGCCAACGGGCATTCACCCCAAAGTCATCGCGCAGGGAGTCGGCCATGATCGCCGCCTCGCTCGGTGGCTCGCCGTAATGCAGCCCGCCCGTGGTGAGGATCGGCAAACCGGACGCCTTCGACAAACGCGCGGCGTACCTCATGCGCTCCAGCGCCACGCCCGTTGGGATATCAGTGCCCCAGCTCGGGTCATTGCGTTCACGGCCAGAACCCAGAATCACGATCGCATCTGCACGTTGGGCCAGCGTGGCCCACTCGCTACGCGGCAGCGGCGGAATGCTCTCGATGCCCTTCGCCGACCACTCCACCACAATGGGCAGACTCATTGCGGTCATGCCGCCAACGCCGATGACGAACAGTACCCGCGCCAACACCGGCCGGCGATTTTTCAACCACCAGGCGAGCACCAACAACAGCAGGAAAAGGCCCGGAGGCAGTAGCAGGTTTTTGATGAAATAACGAAAGGGCATCGGGCATCTCCAAAGATGCCCGAAGCCTAGAAGCAATGACGCTAAGCAGCAATGCTCGATTGGCCGGGGTCAGCCCCCCGCAGAAGTTAACGCTTGAAATGTTTGGTGGAACTGTAGCGACTCAACTTTGCCGACACCTTGGCTCGGCGCTGCTCCTTGAGCCAGATGACATTGGCTTGAGGATGCGGCGCTCGCATCGACTCGGAAGGCTCCCGTGAGGTGCTGGAACTTCCCCTCGTGATGATTGAAGAATCTTCTTTGATAACGATTTCGGTCCTGCCCAGATAAGCCTCGATCAACTGAAACTCGGCGTGGCTCAATCCACGCAACTCAAGCTCGGCGGGGGATTCGTTTCGAAGCCGCACCGCCGTTTTTGCTGTGTCCAGAGCCAGGCCCAGACGATCGATCAAACGGTCATACACATCAGGTTGCTCTACTTCATGCTGCAGCTCTGCCATCCGCTCACCTCACTGAAGATAAACACTTACCCCCGTCAGTGAGCTTAGCGCCACTGCAAAAACCGGCGCGGTGCCGCGACCAACGGCGGATGCCGCAGATGCCGAGTCTTGAGCACGCAATCAGGGTTTCCCTCGGCTTGGTAGCCTCATGTATGCTACGGCGCTTCCTGTAAATCCACTTCCGCCCAACCGGGCATGGATGCATCGCAATGCGGACGGCCTCGTCTGGCATGCGAAGGCTTCCTGATCCGGTCACGCCGAGAAGCGGTCAAGGGTCACTCATTTCAGCCAAAAGTAGCCATGCACGAACTCTACCAGCCCCGCGAAATCGAAGCCGCCGCCCAGACCTTCTGGGACGAGCAAAAGTCTTTTGAAGTCAGTGAACAGCCAGGCAAGGACACCTTCTACTGCCTGTCGATGTTCCCTTACCCCAGCGGCAAGCTACACATGGGTCACGTGCGCAACTACACCATTGGCGACGTGATCGCCCGCTATCAGCGCATGCAAGGCAAAAACGTGCTGCAGCCGATGGGCTGGGACGCGTTCGGCATGCCGGCGGAAAACGCCGCGATGAAGAACAACGTCGCCCCTGCCAAGTGGACCTACGAAAACATCGCCTACATGAAGAACCAGCTCAAGAGCCTGGGTCTGGCGATTGACTGGTCCCGCGAAATCACCACCTGCAAACCCGATTACTACCGCTGGGAACAATGGCTGTTCACTCGCCTGTTCGAAAAAGGCGTGATCTACCGCAAGAACGGCACCGTGAACTGGGACCCGGTCGACCAAACCGTTCTGGCCAACGAGCAAGTCATCGACGGGCGCGGCTGGCGTTCGGGCGCGGTGATCGAAAAACGCGAAATTCCGATGTACTACTTCAAGATCACCGCCTACGCGGATGAGCTGCTGGAGAGCCTCGACGAGTTGCCGGGCTGGCCTGAACAGGTCAAGACCATGCAACGCAACTGGATCGGCAAATCCCGTGGCATGGAAGTGCAGTTCCCGTACGACCAGGCGTCGATCGGCGAAGCCGGCACCCTGAAAGTCTTCACCACCCGCCCCGACACCCTGATGGGCGCGACCTACGTGGCCGTTGCCGCCGAGCACCCGCTGGCGACCCTGGCTGCGCAGAACAATCCCGAGCTGCAAGCGTTCATCAACGAATGCAAAAGCGGCAGCGTCGCCGAAGCCGACGTCGCCACCCAGGAAAAGAAAGGCCTGCCGACCTCGCTGTTCGTCGAACACCCGCTGACCGGCGAGAAGCTGCCGGTGTGGGTCGCCAACTACGTGCTGATGCATTACGGCGACGGCGCGGTCATGGCCGTTCCTGCACACGACGAACGCGATTTCGAGTTCGCGACCAAGTACAGCCTGCCGATCAAAGCCGTTGTGCGCACCAGCGCGGGCGATGAAACCCCTGCGCCCTGGCAGGACGCATACGGCGAGCACGGTCAACTGATCAACTCCGGCGAGTTCGACGGCCTGGATTTCGCGGGTGCTTTCGACGCGATGGAAGCCGCGCTGCTGAAGAAAGAACTCGGCAACTCACGCACCCAGTTCCGCCTGCGCGACTGGGGCATCAGTCGCCAGCGCTACTGGGGCTGCCCGATCCCGATCATTCACTGCGACACGTGCGGCGACGTGCCTGTCCCGGAAGATCAACTGCCGGTCAAGCTGCCTGAAAACGTGGTACCGGACGGCGCGGGCTCACCACTGGCGCGCATGCCCGAGTTCTACGAGTGCAGCTGCCCGACCTGCGGTGCGCCGGCCAAGCGCGAAACCGACACCATGGACACCTTCGTCGAGTCCTCGTGGTACTTCGCCCGCTACGCCTCGCCTCACTACGAGGGCGGCATGGTCGACCCGAAGGCCGCGAATCACTGGCTGCCGGTTGATCAATACATCGGCGGTATCGAACACGCGATCCTGCACCTGCTGTACGCGCGCTTCTTCCACAAACTGATGCGCGACGAAGGCCTGGTCAGCTCCAACGAGCCGTTCAAGAATCTGCTCACCCAAGGCATGGTCGTGGCCGAGACGTTCTATCGTCTGGAAGCCAACGGCAGCAAAACCTGGTTCAACCCGGCGGACGTCGAGTTCGAACGCGACAGCAAGGCCAAGATCATCGGCGCCAAACTGATTGCCGACGGCCAGCCGGTTGAAATCGGCGGCATCGAAAAGATGGCGAAATCGAAGAACAACGGCGTCGATCCTCAGTCGATGATCGACCAGTACGGCGCCGACACCTGCCGCCTGTTCATGATGTTCGCCTCGCCACCTGACATGAGCCTGGAATGGTCTGACTCCGGCGTGGAAGGCTCGCACCGCTTCCTCAAGCGCGTCTGGCGCCTGGCTCAGGCCCACGTGACGGCGGGCGCTGCAAGCGCACTCGACAAGAGCGCGCTGAACGACGATCAGAAGGCCGTTCGCCGCTCGATTCATCTGGCCATCAAGCAGGCCGGTCAGGACGTTGGGCAGCATCACAAATTCAACACCGCTATCGCTCAGGTGATGACGCTGATGAACGTGCTGGAAAAAGCGCCACAGGCTTCGGCTCAGGACCGCGCGCTGTTGCAGGAAGGTCTGGAGACGGTCGCGCTGTTGCTGGCGCCGATCACCCCGCACATCAGCCACGAGCTGTGGGCGGCACTGGGCCACTCCGACCCGATCATCGACGCCGGCTGGCCGGTGGTCGATGACTCGGCACTGGTGCAGGACACGTTGCAGCTGGTGATTCAGGTCAACGGCAAACTGCGTGGTCATATCGAGATGCCGGCCAGCGCCACCCGCGAGGAAGTCGAGGCGGCTGCACGGATCAACGAAAACGTGCTGCGCTTCATCGACGGCCTGACCATCCGCAAAGTGATCGTGGTGCCGGGCAAACTGGTTAACATCGTCGCCAGCTGACGCAATCATCGGGCGCCTGTCTGCAGGCGCCGCATCAATTTCAAGAACCCGGGATGCCGGGTTCTAACGGATTCAAGGGAGCAACAAGATGATCAAACGCAATCTGCTGGTAATGGGACTCGCGGTTCTGCTGAGCGCCTGCGGTTTCCAGCTGCGCGGCACCGGCACCAACGCCCTGTCGATCAAGGAACTGGACGTGAGCGCGCGCGATGCTTACGGCGACGTCGTCACCCAGCTGCGTCAGACCCTGACCAGCAGCGGCGTGCACGTCTACACCGGCGCCCAGTACAAGCTGTTCATTGCCCGTGAAGACGAAACCCAGCGCACCGCGAGCTACGCAGGTTCCGGCCGCTCCGCCGAATACGAGCTGACCACCGTGCTGAAGTACGAAATTCACGGCAGCAAAGACGTCCTGCTGCTTGATGACTCAGTGCAGTCGCAGAAAGTCTTCGTCCATGACGGCAACAACCTGATCGGTTCTGACCAGGAAGCCGCGCAGATCCGTAAGGAAATGCAAAGCGACCTCGTGCAAAAAGTGCTGGCCCGTCTGCAGCAGCTGACGCCTGAGCGCCTCGATGAACTGCAAGCCAAAGCCGACGCCGCTGCCCGCGCCCAGGCTGATGCCGAAGCTGCAGCTCAACGCATTCGCGACGAGACGCCACAGCAGTCGCCTATCGAAATCCCGTCCAAGTGACGGCATCGGGGCCGGTTCGCCGGCCCTGATCTTTTCTGACCCATGAAACTCGCCCCCGCCCAGCTTTCCAAACACCTGCAAGGCACCCTTGCGCCCGTCTACATCGTCAGCGGCGATGACCCGCTGCAGTGTCAGGAGGCCTGCGACGCCATTCGTGCGGCTGCCCGCCAGCAGGGCTATGACGAACGTCAGGTGTTCAGCGCCGATTCGAGCTTCGACTGGGGCACCCTGCTCCAGGCGGGCGCGAGCATGTCGCTTTTCGCCGAGCGCCGGCTGTTGGAGTTACGCCTGCCGTCCGGTAAACCCGGCGACAAAGGCGCCGCCGCGCTGCTGGAATACTGCGGCCGTCCCGCCGAAGACACGCTGCTGCTGATCAGCCTGCCCAAGCTCGACGGCTCGGCGCAGAAAACCAAATGGGGCAAGGCGCTGGTTGAAGGGCCGCAGACCCAGTTCGTGCAGATCTGGCCGGTGGACGCCAGCCAGTTGCCGCAATGGATTCGTCAGCGCCTGTCACAAGCCGGCCTGGCAGCAACGCCGGACGCCATCGAACTGATCGCTGCGCGGGTGGAAGGCAACTTGCTGGCCGCTGCGCAGGAAATCGAAAAGCTCAAGCTGATGGCCGAGGAAGGCCAGATCACGGTCGAAACCGTGCAGGCGGCGGTGGCTGACAGCGCGCGCTTCGATGTTTTCGGTCTGAATGACGCCATCCTTAATGGCGAAGCGGCCCACGCACTGCGAATGCTCGAAGGCCTGCGTGGCGAAGGCGTCGAACCTCCGGTCATTCTCTGGGCGCTGTCCCGCGAGCTGCGTGTGCTGGCCAATCTGGCGTTGCAGTTCAGTCAGGGCATTCCGCTGGACAAAGCCTTCAGTCAGGCGCGTCCGCCCATCTGGGACAAGCGCAAGCCGTTGATGAGCAAGGCCCTGCAACGCCACTCCGCGCGACGCTGGGGTCAGCTGTTGATGGACGCGCAACACATCGACGCGCAAATCAAAGGACAGGCCCAAGGCTCGGTCTGGAGCAGCCTGAGTCGACTGACGCTGCTGATGGCGGGACAACGGCTGGCATTGCCAGCGGAATAATCTGTAACCTTTCGATAGCTCAGGTTAATTGGACAGCGGCGCCGAAGTGGCCGAATATCCCCGCTGCTCCACCCCACCACTTGAGCGAGAACGCCATGAGCAAAGCCAAAAAGCGGCCGAACAAGGCCAAATCCATCATCGCCCAGCCACTGTTCCGCAGCCGTCAGGAACAACCCGGCAAAGGCAAAGGCAGCTACCGCCGCGAAGCCTTCCAGTCTAAAAGCTGGGAGGCTTCTTCCGTTATGGCGGCTTGAAAACTTCAGGTTACTGACTGACGCCCCACCAACAGGGCCGGCATGTTAAGGTCTGCACCTTCCGGTTTAGCCCTGTGGACCCCAGAATGCCCCCAAGCTTTCCCCGTCGCTGGCACCTTCGCCAGTTGATCGCCGCCTCCAGCCTCTTCGCGCTGGTTGCCTGTGCCGAGCAGCCTACCGCTGCCGTTGCCACCCCCCTCCAGTCCGCGCCCGCGGCCCAAGTCGTCAAGAACCTGCCCACGCCTTCTGGCGCTGTTGCGCAACCCGACGACGGCAACTTTGAAATCCAGCCCGCAATGACCTTCAGCGAGTGGCAGAGCCAGTTCCGTGCTCTGGCGCTGAACGCGGGTGTGCGGCCCGATGTGTTCGATAGCGCGTTTGCCGGCGTCACCCCGGACATGAGCGTGGTCAAGGCCGATCGCAGCCAGCCGGAGTTCAGCCGCCCGGTGTGGGAATACCTCGATGGCGCCATGTCGGCTGTACGCGTGCGCAAGGGTCAGGCCCTGCTCAACCAATACGCCGATGCGCTGAGCGCCATCGAGCAGCGTTATGGCGTCGATCGCCAGGCACTGATCGCCGTGTGGGGCATGGAGAGCAGCTTCGGTCAGTTCCAGGGCACGCAATCGGTGATTCGCTCACTGGCGACGCTGGCCTATGAAGGCCGCCGACCTCAGTTTGCCCAGGACCAGCTGATCGCCGCGCTGCAGATCATCCAGCACGGCGATATCGATGCGCCGAGCATGCTGGGCTCGTGGGCCGGCGCCATGGGCCAGACGCAGTTCATACCGACGACCTACAACACCCACGCGGTGGATTTCGACGGCGACGGTCGCCGTGACATCTGGAACTCCCCCACCGACGCCCTCGCCTCCACCGCACATTACCTGCAAAGCTCGGGCTGGCAGAAAGGCCAGCCGTGGGGCTTTGAGGTGCAACTGGCTCAGGGTTTCGACTACGCGCTGGCCGACGCTTCAACCCGTAAATCCATCAGCGAATGGCAACAGCTGGGGCTGAAGCTGCCAAACGGTTCAGCGTTGCCGGCCAATTTGCTGCAACAGCAGGCGGCCTTGCTGTTGCCCGCCGGCTACAAAGGCCCAGCCTTTCTGGTGATGGACAACTTCCGCGCCATCCTCAAGTACAACAACTCGTCGTCCTATGCACTGGCCATCGGGTTGCTGTCCGAGCGGTTCAGTGGCGGCGGTTATGTGCAGGGCAGCTGGCCGCGGGGTGATCGTCCGCTGAGCCGCTCCGAGCGTATCGAGTTGCAGACGCTGCTCTCGGCCCGACAGTACGACGCAGGCGCCCCGGACGGGATCATCGGCGCCAACACGCGTAAGGCGATTCGCAGTGCGCAGCAATCCTTTGGCTGGCCGGCGGACGGGTACCCGACGCAAGAGCTGCTGCAGCAGTTGCGCCAGCCGTAGATTCCGGCACAGCTAAACGCAACGCAAAAAAACGGGCCGGATATTTCTATCCGGCCCGTTTTGCTTTCTGCATCAACGACGCTGTGATCAGCCCGCCGTGAGCAGCGACTTGACCAGCTTGGCTTGTTCGTCCGCGTGGTACGAGGAGCGAACCAGCGGGCCAGAGGCGACATTCTTGAAGCCCATCTTGTAGCCTTCTTCGGCGAACCAGTCGAAGACGTCCGGGTGGACGAAGCGCTGGACCGGCAAATGGTTACGCGATGGTTGCAGGTACTGACCCAGGGTCAGCATGTCGATGTTGTGCTCGCGCATGCGCTGCATGACTTCGATGACTTCTTCGTCGGTCTCGCCCAGCCCCAGCATCAGCCCGGATTTGGTCGGGACGTGAGGGACCATTTCCTTGAAGCGCTTGAGCAGGGTCAGCGACCACTGGTAATCCGAACCCGGGCGCGCAGCCTTGTACAGGCGCGGCACGGTTTCCAGGTTGTGGTTGAAGACGTCTGGCGGCGTCGCCGCGGTGATTTCCAGCGCGATGTCCATGCGGCCACGGTAATCCGGGACCAGGGTCTCCAGCTGCACGTTCGGCGACAGCAGGCGGATCTCGCGAATGCAGTCGGCAAAATGCTGAGCACCGCCGTCGCGCAGGTCGTCACGGTCCACGGAAGTGATCACGACGTACTTGAGTTTCAGGTCGGCGATGGCGACGGCCAGGTTCTTCGGCTCATCGGTGTCCAGCGCTTTCGGGCGGCCATGACCGACGTCGCAGAACGGGCAGCGACGGGTGCAGATGTCGCCCATGATCATGAAGGTCGCGGTGCCGCCGGAGAAGCATTCGCCCAGGTTCGGGCAAGACGCCTCTTCGCACACGCTGTGCAGCTTGTGCTTGCGCAGCAGCGCTTTGATGCGGTCGACTTCCGGCGAGACCGGGATGCGCACGCGAATCCAGTCCGGCTTCTTCGGCAGATCGACCGTGGGTATGATCTTCACCGGGATGCGCGCGACTTTTTCCGCGCCGCGCAGCTTCACGCCGGCCTCCACTTTCGGACGCGCCACACGCTCGGGCGTGGTCACGCTCACCGTCGGGATCAGGGTCTGTACGGCATTCTCTGTATTCACGACAGTGTCAGCTGCCTCATACGCAGTAGTCATATCAATCGATTCCGCCCGTTAGGGTCGTCTGCTCAGCGTAGTCGAGGTGTTTGACGAGCTGCGCACGCAGCCGGGCACTAACCTCGGCAAATTCAATCGGACCTGCCTGTTCGCGCAGCTGGGTCATCGCCAGCCCCGCATACCCGCAGGGATTAATCCGTTTAAAAGGGTCCAGATCCATATCGACGTTCAACGCAAGGCCGTGAAACGAACAGCCGTTGCGGATGCGCAGCCCCAGCGAGGCAATCTTGGCGCCGTCGACATAAACCCCCGGTGCATCGGGCTTGGCTGCGGCGTCTACGCCGTAACTGGCCAGCAGATCGATCAGGCTGCGCTCGATCCGGGTGACCAGTTCGCGAACACCGAAGCCCAGACGGCGCACGTCCAGCAGCAAGTAAGCGACCAGTTGGCCGGGGCCATGATAAGTCACTTGGCCGCCGCGATCGACCTGCACCACCGGGATATCCCCCGGCAGCAACAAATGCTCGGGCTTGCCGGACTGGCCCTGGGTGAAGACGGGCGGATGCTGCACAAGCCAGACCTCGTCGGCGGTTTCGCGGTCGCGGCCGTCGGTGAAGCGTTTCATGGCCTGCCAGGTGGGCTCGTAGTCGGTCAGCCCGAGTTCACGAAAGCCCAGAACCGCGCCCATCACAGCACCATGTGCACGAAGCCGGTGGCCCGCAATTCGCTATTGATGTCGTACAGCTGGTCTTGACCAGTGGCGATGATGTGCAGCTGAACGGTGGTGTATTTACCGTTGCTGCTCTGGCGCTCCGCCAGGGTCTTCATGTCGACGGTGGCGTGCTTCTCGAGGATCTCGATGACCCTGTCTTTGAAGCCCACGCCCGTGTCGCCGATGATCTTGATGGGATAGTCGGCGCAGGGAAATTCGATTTTTGGCGCTTTTACTTCGGTATCTGTCATGGCAGTAACGGCCTCGTAAGCCGGAAAACGGACAGGCCCCCGGCGCGTTCGGCGACGGGGGCGTACGGAGCAACGGTCAGTTTTTGATCAATCGTTGATCAGTTGAACAGACCGTAGAAGAACAGGCGGATGCTATCCCACAGGCGGCGGAAGATACCACCTTCGTCGACGGCATCCAGAGCGATCAGGTTGGCGCTGTGCACGACCTTGTCGTCCAGTTTGACTTCAACCTTGCCGATAACGTCGCCTTTGGCGATCGGTGCAACCAGTTGCGGGTTCATGGTCATGCTGGCGGCCAGCTTCTTCAGCTCGCCTTTTGGCATGGTCATGGTCAGGTCTTCAGCCAGGCCGGCTTTGACTTGACGCTCTGTGCCTTTCCAGACCGGCGCCTGAGCCAGCTCGGTGCCCTTCTGATAGAAGGTCTGGGTTTCGAAGAAGCGGAAACCGTAGGTCAGCAGCTTCTGGGTCTCGGCAGCACGAGCTTGCTCGCTGTTGGTGCCGAACACGACCGCAATCAGACGCATGCCATCACGAACGGCCGAGGACACCATGCAGTAGCCGGCTTCTTCGGTGTGACCGGTTTTCAGACCGTCAACGGTCTTGTCACGCCACAGCAGCAGGTTGCGGTTCGGCTGTTTGATGCCGTTCCAGAAGAACTCTTTCTGCGAGTAGATCGCGTAGTGAGCCGGGTCTTCGTGGATGATCGCGCGCGCCAGCAAGGCCATGTCATGGGCCGTGGCGTAATGATCAGGGTTCGGCAGGCCGGTCGGGTTCATGAAGTGGCTGTTGACCATGCCCAGGTCGGCAGCGGTCTTGTTCATCAGGTCGGCGAAGGCGTCTTCGCTGCCGGCGATGTGCTCGGAAAGCGCAACGCTGGCGTCGTTACCCGACTGAATGATGATGCCGTGCAGCAAGTCGCTGACGGTGACCTGGCTGCCCACCTTGATGAACATCCGCGAACCGCCGGTGCGCCAGGCGTTTTCGCTGACGGTGACAGGGTCGTTTTCGCCAATCTGGCCGCGACGGATTTCCAGCGTGGCGATGTAGGCGGTCATCAGCTTGGTCAGACTGGCCGGTGGCAGGCGCTGGTCGCCATTGTTTTCGACCAGAACGTTGCCGCTGTTGGCGTCCATCAGCACATAAGCCTTGGCAGCCAGTTGCGGTGGCGATGGCGTCATCTGTTCTGCCGCAAACACGGCAGGCGCGGTGAATAGCGGGATTAGCAGGCAAAGGCGTTTTGCAAAGCTGGTGATGTTCATCCGTCTCTCGAAAATGCTAATGGGCAAACATGCCCTTGCGGGCAAAGCGGGTGCCGGGCTACCCCGGCAAACGGGCTCACATTCTACAGAACGTGCCGTGAAAAGCTGCTGACAACGACAAACCCGGTCGGCACGTCGTCGGTCAGGCAGCGAAACTCGCCTCCGTTTCCGGGGCGGGTATCGCTGATAAAAGCGTTACTGGTCCGACGTGACGACGCTTGGCGAGCCGAGATTGGCCGACCTTACGCTGTTTTGCAGTTGCTGGGCTTCACCCGGCGTGTCGACCGGTCCCATCCGCACGCGATAGAGCGTCTGTTGATTGCGTGCGATCGAACTCACGAACACCGGCGCCCGGACCATCCCGCTCAATTTCGACCTCAGGAGTTCCGCAGCGTCCGGGTTGGCGAAGGCTCCCACTTGGAGAAACAGCCCAGACGCTTGTCCGGAAGCGTTTTTTTTTGCGTCGATCGGCACGGGTGTGACCGGGGCGGCATGTTGCTGCGGCGGCGGTGTCCATTGTTCGATCGTACCCGCTGATGCGGTAATCACCGGAGCGCCCGGTTGCGGCTGACGCGCCGGAGGATTGCTGCTCGCCATCTGCGGCTGATCCAGCATCAGCGGCGCCGGTTTGCCGCGCTGCGCCCAATACTGAGAAGGGTCGATGCCTTCGACTTTTACCCGTGCCGTCCCGGTCTCGGCATAACCCAGCTTTTTGGCTGCGGCGTAGGACAGGTCGATGATGCGGTCGGAATAGAACGGGCCGCGGTCGTTGACCCGCAGGATCACCGTGCGGTTGTTGTCCAGATTGGTCACGCGAACATAGCTGGGCAGCGGCAGGGTCTTGTGGGCCGCGCTCATGCCGTACAGGTCATAGACCTCGCCATTGGCGGTGTTCTGGCCATGGAATTTGGTGCCGTACCAGGACGCCGTTCCCGTCTGGGAATAGGTCTTGGAATCGCTGAGCGGGAAATAGGTCTTGCCCAGCACGGTGTACGGGTTGGCCTTATAGGGGCCGGTGTGCAGAGTCGGAATGGCGTCGGGGATGCGCGAAACGTCAACATCCCACCAGGGCGCGCCGTCTTTGTGCGCCCTGTTGATGTCCAGCCCGGGCTGCGAACGAATGATGTTGCCCTGCTGCCGCTGCGTCGTGGTCGTCGGGCGGCTGGTCGAGCAACTGACGATCAGCAAAGTCAGCGCCGTGAAGGCCATCAGTTTCAATGGTTGTTGCATCGGCAGTGGCCGCATTACTTGACGTCCCGGGCTTGAACAAGCATTTCAGACAGCTGATGCACGGCCATGGCGTACATCACGCTGCGGTTGTACCGCGTGATTGCGTAAAAATTCTTCAGACCCATCCAGTATTCAGGGCCTTTGTCACCATCGAGGCGAAACGCCGTGACCGGCATGTCGTCGCGCAGCGCATCATGACTCGCCCAGCCCAACGCTCGCAACTCCCCAACGTTTTTCACCGGATCGATGCCGGGGCTCAAGCCCTCGTCAACGCGGTCACCGCGAACGTCCGCGCGGCTGACAACCGGCTGACCGGCCACCCAGCCGTGACGCTGAAAGTAGCTGGCCACGCTGCCGATTGCATCGTCCGGGTCGTTCCAGATATTGATGTGGCCGTCGCCGTCGAAATCCACTGCATAGGCGCGAAAGCTGCTCGGCATGAACTGGGGCAGACCCATGGCGCCGGCGTAGGAGCCTTTGAGCGTCAGCGGATCGACCTGCTGTTCGCGGGACAGGAGCAGGAATTCACGGAGCTCCTTGCGGAAGAAATCAGCGCGCTGGGGATAGTCGAACGCCAGCGTCGACAATGCGTCCATCACCCGGTAATTCCCGGTGTTGCGGCCGAAAAACGTCTCGACGCCGATAATCGAAACGATGACCTGAGCGGGCACGCCATACTCTTGCTGGGCGCGCGCCAGAGCGGCCTCGTGCTGACGCCAGAAGTCGACGCCCCGGGCAACGCGCGCGTCGGTGAGGAACATCGGGCGATAGTCCTTCCACGGCTTCACACGCTCGGCAGGTTTCGAAATGGCATCGAGAATTGCCTGCTTGCGCTGCACATCGCGGAACACATCGATCAGTTGCTCGCCCGCAAAACCATAATCGCGGGTCATTTCGCTGACGAACTGGGCGACTTGAGGAGAGCCGTCATAGTCACCGGCAAGTGATTCCTGCACTGAGCCGAAGATGCCCATCAGACCGACCAGCGGCGCATATCGAGCAGCCCAGCCACGCACTACTTGCATTGAGTTCTTCACCTTAATCAAACCTGAGCGATCCACTTGCGATGCGTGTGGATCGACATCAAAACACCAAACGCTGACAGCAGCGTCACCAGCGAAGTTCCGCCGTAGCTAATGAAGGGCAACGGCACGCCTACGACCGGCAGCAGACCGCTGACCATACCGATATTGACGAAAACGTAAACAAAAAAGGTCATGGTCAGGCTGCCTGCGAGCAGCTTGCCGTAGAGCGTCTGCGCCTGGGCGGTGATCACCAGCCCGCGGCCGATCAGCAGCAGGTAGATCAGCAGCAGCGCGCAAATCCCCACCAGCCCGAATTCTTCGCCGAGCACCGCAATGATGAAGTCGGTGTGGCTTTCCGGGAGGAAGTCCAAGTGCGACTGCGTGCCCATGAGCCAGCCTTTGCCGAACACGCCGCCCGAACCGATCGCTGCCTTGGACTGAATGATGTTCCAGCCGGTGCCGAGCGGATCGCTCTCCGGGTCGAGGAAGGTCAGGATCCGCTGCTTCTGGTAATCGTGCATGAAGAAGAACCACATGCCGACCGCCACCGGTACTGCGGCCGCCACCACGCTGATGATCCAGCGCCAGCGCAGGCCGGCCATGAACAGCACGAAGGTGCCGGACGCCAGAATCAGCAGCGAGGTGCCGAGGTCCGGCTGACGCACGATCAGAATGAACGGCAGACCAATCAGCCCGAGGCTCACCGCCACGTGCCTGAGGTGCGGCGGCAGCGTGCGCTTGGACAGGTACCAGGCGATGGTCGCCGGCATGATGATCTTCATGAATTCCGAGGGCTGAAAGCGAATGACCCCGGGAATGTTGATCCAGCGCGTGGCGCCCATGGCGTTGTGGCCCATGACGTCCACCGCCACCAGCAGCAAAACGCCGATCACGTAGGCGGCGGGCACCCAGCGGGCCATGAACCTGGGTTCGAGCTGGGCGATGACAAACATCGACACCAAGCCGATGCCGAAGGAGGTCGCCTGCTTGATCAGCAGGTCCCAACTCTTGCCGCTGGCCGAATAGAGCACGAACAGACTGCCCGCCGCCAACGTCAGAAGCAGGATCAGCAATGGGCCGTCGACGTGAATTTTCTGCAGAAACGTGGCGCGACGGCGCATCACATCTTCGCTGGACAAGATGCGGTCGAAATTACTCTTCACGGGCCGCGTTCTCCGGAGGCTGTGCATTGCTGGCGTATTCGGGTTTCAAGTGGCCCTGTGGATCAAGCAGCCAGGCGTCCATGACCTGCCGCACCACGGGCGCGGCAACGCCCGACCCGGACTCGCCGTTTTCGATCATCACCGCAACGACAATCTTCGGGCTGTCGGCCGGCGCGAAGCCGACAAACAAAGCGTGGTCGCGGTGGCGTTCCTGGACTTTCGAGCGGTCGTATTTCTCGCCCTGCCGAATGGCCACGACCTGAGCCGTACCACTCTTGCCGGCGATTCGGTATTGGGCACCGATGGCGGCTTTGCGCGCGGTACCGCGAGCGCCGTGCATCACTTGCTGCATGCCGTGGTTGACCTTGCCCCAGTCCGAGGGATCACGCAGGACAATGTCCGGCATCGGGTTTTCGTCCACCGGCTTCTGCCCTTCGACGGTTTTTGCCAAGTGCGGACGGTTCCATTTGCCCTTGTTCGCCACCAGCGCGGTGGCCTGGGCCAGCTGCAACGGCGTGGCCTGCATATAGCCCTGGCCGATCCCCAGAATGAGTGTTTCCCCCGGGAACCAGGCCTGCCGCCGGGTGACACGCTTCCAGTCACGGGACGGCATCAGGCCGGGGGATTCTTCAAACATGTCCAACGACACCTTCTGGCCGATGCCGAACTTGTTCAGGTACGCCGACAGCCGATCGATCCCGACCTTGTGGGCCAGATCGTAAAAGTAGGTGTCGTTGGAGCGCATGATCGCCGTGTCCAGATCCACCCAGCCATCGCCGGTGCGGTTCCAGTTACGGTATTTGTGATCGTAGTTCGGCAGCATGTAGTAGCCGGGGTCGAAAACCCGTGTGCTGGCCGTGACCACGCCGGTGTCGAGACCGGCAATCGCCACCGCCGGCTTGATGGTAGAACCCGGCGGGTACAGACCCCGCAGAATACGGTTGAACAGCGGGCGGTCAACCGAATCGCGCAGTTCGGAATAGGCCTTGAAGCTGATGCCGGTGACGAACAGGTTCGGGTCGAAGCTCGGCTGACTGACCATCGCCAGTACCTCGCCGGTGTTCGGATCAAGGGCCACCACCGCGCCGCGACGCCCGGCCAACGCGGCTTCGGCGGCTTCCTGCAACTGGATGTCGAGGCTCAGGACGATGTCCTTGCCGGGCACCGGATCGGTCCGTTTGAGCACGCGCAGTACGCGGCCGCGGGCATTGGTTTCGACTTCTTCGTAACCGACCTGACCGTGCAGCTCGGGCTCGTAGAAACGCTCGATCCCGGTTTTGCCCATGTGGTGGGTGCCGCTGTAGTTCACGGGATCGAGGCTTTTCAGCTCTTTCTCGTTGATCCGGCCCATGTAACCCACCGAGTGGGCGAAGTGCTCGCCCTGTGGGTAGTGGCGAACCAGCTGCGCCACCACTTCAACCCCCGGCAGGCGGAACTGGTTAACGGCGATACGGGCGATCTGCTCTTCGGTGAGTTCGAACAGGATGGGCACCGGCTCAAACGGCCGGCGACCCTGCTTCATGCGTTTTTCGAAGATGATCCGGTCGTCAGGCGTCAACTCAAGGACCTGGACGATGGTGTCCAGCACCTGGGTCCAGTCACCCGAGCGTTCGCGGGTCATGCTCAGGCTGAAACTGGGCCGGTTATCGGCAATGACCACACCGTTACGGTCGTAAATCAGCCCGCGGCTCGGCGGGATCGGCTGCACGTGAACGCGATTGTTCTCGGACAGCGTCGAGTGGTACTCGTACTGGATGACCTGCAGGAAATACAGCCGCGCGACCAGCACGCAGATCAGCACGACGACCGCGACTGCGCCGACCACGACTCGGCTGCGCACCAGGCGTGCGTCCTTTTCGTGGTCTTTCAGGCGAATCGGCTGAGACATTTAGGGCAGGTTCACAGTGAAGGCAGCGGCGCTACTTGTGATAAGGGTGACCGGACAGCACGGTCCAGGCACGATAAATCTGCTCACCGATGAGAATGCGCACCAGCGGGTGCGGCAACGTCAGCGGCGACAACGACCAACGCTGCTCGGCCCGTGCACAGACTTCCGGCGCCAGCCCTTCCGGACCGCCGACCATCAGGTTGACCGTGCGCGAATCCAGACGCCAGCGATCGAGCTCGCCCGCCAGTTGCTCGGTGCTCCATGGCTTGCCATGCACTTCAAGCGTGACGATCCGCTCGCCCGGCTGCACTTTCGCCAGCATGGCCTCGCCTTCCTGACGGATGAGGCGTGCCACGTCGGCGTTCTTGCCACGGGTGTTGAGCGGGATTTCCACCAGCTCCAGCGCCAGTTCGGATGGCAGACGCTTGGCATATTCATGCCAACCCTCTTCCACCCACTTGGGCATGCGGGAACCAACGGCGATCAGACGCAAACGCACAACGAAGCCTTAGGCCTGGTCTTTGTTCAGCTTGTCAAAATGCACGTGAGCGTTTTCCGGGCTGTGGTGTGCAGCGCTGGCCGAACGGCTCTGCTCGGCACCGGCCCACAGACGCTCGAGGTCGTAAAACTGGCGAGCGGAGGCGGTCATCATGTGGACGATGGCGATGTCCAGGTCCAGCAGCACCCAGTCGCTGTCGCCCTTGCCTTCTTCGCCCAGCGGCTTGAGGCCCTGTTTTTTGACTTCTTCACGGACCTTGTCGAGCATCGCGTTGATCTGGCGATTGGAAGTACCGGTCGCGATGACCATGTAGTCGGTGATGCTTTGTTTGTCACGAACGTCCAGCACCTGGATATCCTGGGCCTTGACGTCGTCCAGGGCAGCCCTGATCACTTCGATGATTGGGTTTACAGCGCGTTTGTCAGTCATAAAAAACTCTTTCAACTCGTATGTTTGGGCGTTTCTTCGCGCACTTGGCTGCGTAGCAACACACCTTCAGTTCGACGCACGGTACAGCCCGTGCGTATCGATATAGGCCAGTACCGCGTCTGGCACCAGAAAACGTACCGACTTACCGCTGGCCAGCAGTTGACGGATCTGGGTGGCAGACACCGAAAGCGGCGTCTGCCAGACGAACGTAATCTTTCCGCCGGGCCCTTTGAGGGCCTTCGGATCACTGACGGCACGTCCCGCGAGCAGATTTCGCATCGCATCCGGGGACTCGCTGTCGGCGTCCGGGCGTTGCAGCACCACGATATGGCAGTGCTCCAGCAACTCTTCCCACCGATGCCAGGAAGGCAGCCCGCAAAAGGCGTCCCAACCCAGCAATAAAAATAGCTGGTCATCGGCGGCGAGTTCCGCGCGCATCGATTCCAGCGTGTCGATCGTGTACGACGGCTTGTCGCGCAACAGCTCGCGATCATCCACCGTCAATGGCGGCACACCGGCCACCGCGCACTGGACCATCGCCAGACGGTCCTGCGCCGAAACGCTCGGCGTGTCGCGATGAGGCGGTCGGGCGCTGGGCGTCAGACGCAGCTCATCGAGTTTCAGCAGCTCGGCGACTTCCAGTGCGCCACGCAAATGGCCAATGTGCACCGGGTCGAACGTGCCGCCGAGTATGCCGATGCGCTGGGGCACCCGTGCAGTGTTCAGCGGAACCGCAATCGGATCGGCCACTGCCTGGGCGCCGCTCACTGAAGCCTGACCGACGTCGGCCAAGTCAGACCGGCCCCTGCCCGCGCAATTGTGTGCCATCGCCGACGACGATGTATTTCTCGCAGGTCAGGCCTTCGAGCCCCACGGGACCCCGCGCGTGAATCTTGTCGGTCGAAATGCCGATTTCCGCACCCAGGCCGTATTCGAAACCGTCGGCAAAACTGGTGGGCGCGTTGACCATCACCGAACTCGAGTCGACTTCAGCCATGAAGCGGCGAGTCTGGGCTTGCGAGTCGGAGATGATGGCGTCGCTGTGATGCGAGCCGTAGTGATT
Organism: Pseudomonas sp. Ps21-P2; assembly: GCF_039672565.1. Lineage (NCBI taxonomy): Bacteria > Pseudomonadati > Pseudomonadota > Gammaproteobacteria > Pseudomonadales > Pseudomonadaceae > Pseudomonas > Pseudomonas sp. Ps21-P2. Next base: position 120,739 of record NZ_JBDFPL010000010.1, on the reverse strand, counting down.
GATGTGTTCGATGGCCTGATCCAGACCGGTCACGACGCGGATCGAGAGGATCGGCGCCAGGTACTCGGTGTGCCAGTCTTCTTCAGTAGCCGGCAAAACGTCGATCAGGTCGCGGGTGCGCTCGCAGCCGCGCAGCTCGACGCCTTTTTCGCGGAACTGGGCGGCCATGGGCGGCAGGAAGTCTGCGGCGATGGTTTGATCGACCAGCAGGGTTTCCATCGCGCCGCAGATGCCATACCGGTAGGTCTTGGCGTTGAAGCTGATGCGTTGGGCGGCGGCCAGGTCGGCGTGGGCACTGACGTAGACGTGGCAGATGCCGTCCAGGTGTTTGATGACCGGGACTTTGGCGTCGCGGCTGACGCGTTCGATCAGGCCTTTGCCGCCGCGCGGGACGATGACGTCCACGTACTCGGGCATGGTGATCAACGCACCCACGGCGGCGCGGTCGGTGGTTTCGACAACCTGTACGACGGCGGCAGGCAAGCCGGCTTCGTCGAGGCCACGCTGGATGCAGGCGGCGATGGCGCGGTTGGAATTGATGGCTTCGGAACCGCCACGGAGGATGGTGGCGTTACCGGATTTGAGACAGAGGCTGGCGGCGTCGATGGTTACGTTGGGGCGCGACTCGTAGATGATGCCCACGACGCCCAGTGGCACGCGCATTTTGCCGACTTGTATGCCGGACGGCTGGAAGTTCATGTCACGCAGGGTGCCGATGGGGTCTGGCAGGCTGGCGACCTGACGCAGGCCGGCGATCATGCTGTCGATGCGGGCCGGGGTCAGGGAGAGGCGTTCGAGCAGAGCGGGTTCGAGTCCATTGGCGCGGCCAGCAGCGAGGTCTTGTTCGTTGGCGGCGGTCAGCTCGGCACGGGAAGCGTCCAGCGCGGCAGCGGTGGCTGCGAGGGCGCGGTTCTTCTGTGCGGTGCTGGCACGGCCGATCACGCGGGAGGCTTCGCGGGCGGCGCGACCCAGGCGGGTCATGTAGTCAAGAACGGACTCAGTCATGGTCTCGGGGGTCTTGGCAAATGGGAAAGCGGCGGATTATAGCTGTCGGGCGTGCTGAACGACAGCGGCGACGGGCGGATGGTCAGAATAAGGGGGTTTTGTTGTTCTCAATGCGGTGGTTTGGTTGCTCCTTCGTCGCAATACCCTCCCTCCGGTCCCGCTGCGTGGGCCCTGCGTTCAGCCTGCACCCAAGTCGCGTTTGGCGGTGTCTGGAATTTTTGCGTACGAAGATCAAGATCAAAAGCGCGTTGAGGCAGATCAAAAGCTTCCCGGCTGAAGCCGGTCCCACTATGTGAACACGGTGCTTTTAGTGGGACCGGCTTTAGCCGGGAAGGCACCCGTGTGAGCAATGGGATTTTTGATCTGCCCCCGGTGCGTGCCTAGCCATTCAGCTCCAATTAAGGCCGATGTTGATATGATCGCGGTCCATTCTCTGACTGCCGTTGTTTATGCCTGACCAATCGCCACGCGCCCTGCCGGACAGTTTCTTTCATCGCGATGCTCAGACGCTTGCCCGGGAGTTGCTCGGCAAGGTGATCCGCCACAAGGTCGACGGGTTGTGGTTGTCGGCGCGGATTATTGAGACGGAGGCGTATTACGTGGCCGAGAAAGGCAGTCATGCGTCCCTCGGTTACACAGAAAAACGTAAGGCTTTGTTTCTGGAAGGCGGGCACATTTATATGTATTACGCCCGTGGCGGGGATTCGCTGAACTTCAGCGCGGAAGGTCCGGGCAATGCCGTGTTGATCAAATCGGCTTATCCCTGGGTCGACGCGGTGTCCGATGAGAACGCCCTCGCCCGCATGCTGCTCAATAATCCCGACGCCAGCGGCAACGTGCGCACGCCAGAGCGGCTGTGCGCCGGGCAGACGCTGCTGTGCAAAGCGCTGGGCCTGAAAGTGCCGATGTGGGACGCCCAGCGCTTCGATGAAGAACGGCTTTTCGTCGAGGACGTGGGCCAGCGACCGCCGCGCATTATCCAAACGACACGCCTCGGCATCCCCGCCGGACGCGACGAGCACCTGATGTACCGGTTCGTTGACGCCGCCTATGCCCGCTTCTGCACACGGAACCCGGTCAGACGCGGGCAAGTCGAAGGACGCGACTATATTTTCATCGAGCAAGGAAACTGAACCCATGGGCGCGTGGCTCGACAGCATCACCTCCTGGCTAAGCGCCAACCCCTCCTGGCTCGGCGCGGCGATTTTCATCGTTGCATTCATCGAGTGCCTGGCGATTGCCGGCATCGTCGTCCCCGGGACCGTTGTGCTGTTCGCGATCGCCGCACTGGCCGGCAGCGGCATACTCCCGTTGAGTGAAGCGCTGTTGCTGGGGTTCCTCGGCGGGATATTGGGCGATCTGGTCTCGTACTTCCTCGGCCGGCGCTTTCATCAGAAGATTCGTCAATTGCCCGGCCTGCGCAATCATCCGGAATGGATCGGCGGCGCCGAGACCTACTTCCAGCGCTACGGCATCGCCAGCCTGCTGGTCGGCCGCTTCATCGGCCCGCTGCGCCCGATGCTGCCGATGGTGGCCGGGATGTGCGACATGCCGTTCGTGCGCTTTGCCGGTGTGAGCTTGATTGCCGCTGCCGGCTGGTCTGTGGCCTACATACTGCCGGGCTGGGCGACCGGTGCGGCCATCCGCCTGCCGCTGCCGGAAAACTTCTGGCCCCAGGCTGCAGTGGTGGGCGGCGGGCTCGCGCTGCTGCTGGGCATCAGCGTGCAGAGCAGCCTTCGGCAAAAGCCCTACGCGACCAAGGTCATCGCCCTGACCTGCTTCGTGCTGCTGGGAAGTGTTTTTCTGGGCTGGCCATACCTGGCCGATTTCGATCAGGGCATCATGACCGTGGTCCAGGCCAGCCGGAGCGCTGCGGCCGAGAACTTAGTGGTGATGGTGACGGGCCTGGGGGATTTCCGCACGCAGTTCTGCGCAGCCGCCCTGCTGACCATCCTGCTGGTCGTCACGCGGCAATGGCGCCATGCGATCTTCGCGGTCGGTACCACCCTGGGCGCGGCGCTGATCAACCAGAGCATGAAATACACCTTCGCCCGCGCCCGGCCTGACGTACTGACGGAGGCCCTGGGGACCTACAGCATGCCGAGCGGACATGCATCGGCCTCGTTTGCGCTGTTCATGACGCTGGCGGTGCTTGCCGGTCGCGGTCAGCCGGTGCGGCTGCGCCTGACGTGGCTGCTGCTGGGCGGGATTCCGGCGCTGGCGATCGCGATGTCACGAGTCTATCTGGGCGTGCATTGGCCGACGGATGTCACGGCGGGGATGCTGCTGGCGTTTTTCACCTGCGCGGCGAGCCTTGCGTTCGTGCAGAACAAAAAGCCGTTGGAGGCCCTGCCGATTAAAGTCTGGTGGCTGGTGCTACCGGCAATGGTGGCGCTTTTCGGCGGGTTCGGCCTGCACTCGTTCCCCCACGGTTTGATCCGCTACCAGTACTGAAACAGCTCAGGCGCGGCCTGCCGGAAGAACGATCCGGTCCGCGCCGCGCAAAACAACAGCATTCAGGCCTGCATGTCGCCCTGCATTTCGTCGAGCAGGTCCTGAATCGCATCGAGCCGTTGTTCGGCGTCTTCGATTTCCAGCAGCTCGATCTTGTCTTCTTCCGCGAACGGCAACAGGTAGGCCAGTTGATTGGCCAATGAATGCTGACCGCTCGCGGTGAGGCCCATGTTCAGCGCGGCCACCATCGGGTGCTCGGCCAGCGCGGCGAGTAACGCGACCAGGTCGTCGTCCTCCTCTTGCAGCGGTTGTTCCTCGGGATCGTCGAGCCACTCGACCTCGCCGATCAGCAGGTTGTCGCGCTGGGTGCTGTAGTCCTTCACCCGAAAGCGTCGAGCGCCCACCACCCGAATGCCGAGCAGGCCGTTGTCCTGCTTCTGGAAATCGGTCACCCGCGCTTCGCAGCCGATCATCGAGAAACCGTCCGGCACGTCGCCCGTTTCACTGCCCTCAGTGATGCAGACCACGCCAAAGCCTTCGCCCTGCTTCATGCAGCGGCTAATCATGTCGAGGTAGCGCGCCTCGAATAGCTGCAGATCGAGCACGCACCCCGGGAACAGCACGGCGTTCAGTGGAAACAGCGGCAGCGTAAACAACGGCAACGACATAAACCTATCCTCAAGCAACCAGAGACACCGCCAACGGCAGGAACAAGGCCGTGGCGACACCCATCAGACTCATCGCCAACGCCGCGAAGGCGCCGCATTCCTCACTTTCCTGCAGGGCCGCCGACGTACCCACCGCGTGGGCCGTCAGCCCAAGGGCCATGCCGCGGGCTTCCGGGCTGGTGACCCGCGCCAGCGTCAGCAGGCCGGGGCCGAATATGCCGCCGATCACCCCGGTTATCAACACAAAGACTGCGGCCAGCGCCGCCACACCGCCAATCTGCTCGGCGACCAGCATGGCGATCGGCGAGGTCACGGACTTGGGCGCCATGGTCATCAGGATCATGTGATCGGCGCCGAGCATCCAGCCCAGCCCGACGCACAGCCCGGTGGCCAGCACGCCGCCCACCACCAGCGTAGTCAATACCGGCCAGAACAGCTGCCGGATGCGCCGCAGGTTCAGATAAAGCGGCACGGCCAGCGCAACCGTTGCCGGGCCCAACAGAATGCTAAGGATTTCGGTGCTTTTGCGGTACTCAACGTAGGACAGCCCGCAGCTCACCAGTATGCCTATCACCACCAGCATCGAAATCAGCACCGGTTGCAAAAACACCCAGCGGGTTTTCTCGTAGCCGGCCAGCACCAGTTGATACGCGCCCAGCGTGATGGCGATACCGAACAAGGGGTGATGAATCACCGACAGCCAGGCGCCGTGCCAGTCCAGACTCATGATGGCTCCCGGCGATTGGCCTGACGGTCGATGAGTTTCTGCATCAGCCAGCCGGCGAAGGTCAGCGACACCATCAGGGAAATCACCAGCGAGCCGACGATCGCCCAGAAATCCTCGGCGATCTGGTCGGCATACACCATCACACCCACGGCGGGCGGCACCAGCAGCAATGGCAGGTATCGCAGCAGACTGCTGGCCGCCAGGCTGATGGGTTCACTGACTTCGCCGCGGGTCATGAGGTAGATCATCAACAGCACCAGCCCGATGATCGGGCCGGGCAGGATCGACAGAAACAGGTGATTGAGCGCGGTTCCGATCAGTTGGAACAGCACAAGCCAGGTCAGGCCTCTTAGCAACATAAAAAACTCCAGCAGATTCGCGGCGACATTATAGGCACGCCACCCGCGCTGCCTATGGGGTGGTATTCGCCAGTTGAGACCACGTTGACCCGCGCAGTGGGGCGTGCTGATCTTCAATGCCAAGCAATAACAGCGCCGACGTCACCTCGTCGACTGCGGTTCAAACTTTAGGAGTGAGCTTGCTCGCGATCTGACGCGAAGCGGCAGCAAAGCTGCGAGCGCGTTGTGTCAGGGGGCCTGCCCGTGAAGATCCAGCGCAAAAACAATCACCCACAAGGAGAGTAGCGATGCCCCGTGTACCCGTTGCAGAACTCAAGAGCTATGAAGGCAAGGACCTGGGATGCTCCGAGTGGCTGACCATTGATCAGGCACGCATCAATCTGTTCGCCGAAGCCACCGGCGACTTCCAGTTCATCCACGTCGATCCGGTAAAAGCAGCGCAAACCCCGTTCGGTTCGACCATCGCCCATGGCTTTCTGTCGCTGTCGCTGATGCCCAAGCTGATGGAGTCCTTGATGGTCGTGCCCGAAGGCATGCAGATGGCGATCAACTATGGCCTGGACAGCGTGCGATTCATTCAGCCGGTGAAAGTGGATTCGCGCGTTCGTCTAAAAGTCACGCTGGCGGAGGTGACCGAAAAGAAGCCCGGCCAATGGTTGCTCAAAGCCTCCGCAACCCTTGAAATCGAAGGCCTGGACAAGCCTGCGTTCGTGGCTGAACCGCTTTCGCTGTGCTTCGTGTAACCCCCGCCGTCCCTCCATAACGCCTGCGCAAACCTTCCCGAAACATGAAACAGTCGTAACAGACTGTTTCATGAGCGTTCCTCGCTGCGGCATACTCGCTGCGGCTGTGTGAGCGACTCGATACACGTACGCGATCAGATCACGCCGAAACATCTTATTTTCGGGATTTACCATGCGCGCGTTTGCTCCTTTGGCCCTGACCTTCCTTCTTACCGCTTGCGGCGATGGCGAATCGCTGTTGCCCCCGGACGCTCGCCTGCCCGACGGCGGACGCTATCGTGGCGACGTGATCAACGGCGTGCTGCAAGGCAAGGGCCGGATCGATTATCCCAATGGCAGCTGGTACGCCGGGGAATTCAAGAACGGTCAGTGGAACGGCCAGGGTGAGTGGCACGCCAGCAACGGCGACGTGTACAAGGGCGGTTTCCAGGACGGGCTTTTCCATGGCCAGGGCTCGCTGACGACCAGCGCCGGCAGCTACGTCGGCGGCTACAAGCTGGGGCGGCGCGACGGCGAAGGCACGCTGAAAGAGCACGGCATGAGCTATCGCGGCGAGTTCAAGGCCGACCTGTACGACGGCGCCGGTCATCTGGAACTGGATGACGGCAGCGAGTATCAGGGCCAGTTCGCCCACGGCAAACCCAACGGCGAGGGCCAGCGCAGCGATTCGGCCGGCAACCAGTTCAGCGGCAAGTTCGTCGACGGGCAGCTTGAAGGCACGGGCAATTTCAACAGCGCCGATGGCGATCAGTACGTTGGCGGCTTTCACAACAATCAGCTCAACGGTCGCGGTCGCTACGAAAACGCCGATGGCGATGTCTGGTCGGGGCAGTTCAAGGATGGCGCGTTCACCGGCAAGGGCGAGTTGATCGGCGCGGACGGCACGCGCTACCAAGGCGACTTCAAAAACTGGCGCTTCGCAGGCTCAGGCAGCCTGAAGCTCCCGGACGGCAGCGTGTACATCGGGCAGTTCGAGAACGACAACTATCAAGGCAGCGGCGTGCTGACCACCGCGGAAGGCGAAGTCCAGAGCGGCACCTGGTCGAACGGCCAACGGGTGCGCGATGCCGCCGGCAAGCTGCTGCCCGATCCCTTGGAAATCGGCTTGCTCGCCCAGGGTGCCCTCGTCGAAAAGGCCCTCGCCGCCGTGCCCGCCTCCACGCCGGCCATCGAGCTTTACAGCCTCGTCGTGGGTGGCGATGGCAAGCAGAGCGTTTTTCTGCGCGAGGCCGATTACGTCAACAAGCTGCTCGCGACGCGCTTCGGTGCTTCGGGTCAGATCACCTTGGTGAACCATCGCGATCATATGGCTGATCGTCCGCTGGCCACCCGCGAGACCATCAGCCGCGCCGTGCAAACGTTGGCCAAGCGCAGCGGCCCGGAAGATTTGATCTTCATTTACCTGACCAGCCACGGCACCCACGAACACGAGTTGGTGCTGGATCAGCCGCGTCTGGAGCTGTCCGACCTGCCTGCCAACGAGATGGCCGGCGTGCTGGCTCCGCTGAAGAATCGCGACAAGGTGGTGGTGATTTCTGCGTGCTACTCGGGCGGTTTCATTCCGGCGATCAAGGACGAGCGGACGATGGTGATTACCGCTTCACGTGAAGATCGAGTGTCGTTTGGCTGCTCTGAGGAGGCCGATTTCACCTACTTCGGCGAGGCGCTGTTCGGCAAGGCACTGGTGGAAACCGACGATCTGGTGCAAGCGTTCAATGAGGCAAAAGACATCGTCGCCCAGCGTGAGACGGACGAAAGCTTCGAAGCCTCCGAGCCGCAGATGTGGGCGCCGAAAGGTGTGGTCGCCCATTGGCGGCAGCTGCGCAAGAGCCAGGCGGAGCGGGCGTTGAATACCGTTCGACGCTGAGTGCTGAGGCCCAAAAGCGGGGTCGCTTGAACATTTCATGTGTTTTTGTGAAACCCTCCCGCTTCGCTCGCAGTCTGTTCCGGTACAGCGCCTATGCTTGTGGCGTATCAAGGGAGAAAGATCATGTACTTGACGCCTCAGCACATTTTGCTTGCCGGAGCTACCGGATTGACTGGCGAGCACTTGCTCGACCGCCTGCTTAACGAACCCACTGTCACCCGCCTCCTCGCCCCCAGCCGTCGTCCTCTGGCTGAACATCCACGGCTGGAAAACCCGGTCGGCGATCTCCAGAGTTTGCTGCCCACTCTCGAAGGTCCGGTGGACATCGCTTTCTGCTGCCTGGGCACCACGATCAAACAGGCCGGTTCCCAGGAAGCGTTTCGGGCCGTGGATCTGGACATGGTCGTGGCGTTCGGCAAACGTGCTCGCGAGTTGGGGGCGCGTCATCTGCTGGTGATCAGCGCGGTAAACGCCGACCCGCAATCGAGCATCTTTTACAGCCGCGTCAAAGGCGAGATGGAAGAAGCGCTGAAGCTTCAGGGCTGGCCACAACTGACCATCGTCCAGCCGTCGTTGTTGATTGGCGAGCGGCAGGATCAGCGGTTTGTGGAACAGCTGGCCGCGCCGATTGCCAAGTTGATCCCCGGCAAATACGGCGGCATCGAAGCCTGCAACCTCGCCCGCGCGTTGTGGCGCCTGGCGCTGGAAGAGCAGGAGGGGGTGCGGGTGGTTGAATCAGATGATTTGCGGCGGTTGGGGAAATGACTGAGCACTGCTCAAGCTGACAGCAAACACTCCTACATGGAATGCGTTCGGCCCGGACACCGCAGCATATTGTAGGAGTGAGCTTGCTCGCGAAGAGGCCATCACATCCGACGTATCTCCGACAGGACATAGACCGCCGCGAGCAAGCTCGCTCCCACATGGAATGCGTTCGGCCCGGACACCGCAGCATATTGTAGGAGTGAGCTTGCTCGCGAAGAGGCCATCACATCCGACGTATCTCCGACAGGACATAGACCGCTTTCGCGAGCAAGCTCACTCCTATAGGGATCGCCGATAGGAATTACATCCCGCCCGTAGCCTGATATCCCACACCCAGCGCGGTCAGGATCGACAGCGGCAGCAGCAGCGTGTCGAGCAGCGCGCTGCCGGGCAAGTCGAGCATGGGGTATTTCGGCGCCTCGGTGCCGAAGCGGTCCTTCTCACAGCAGCCGCCTTCGATGGCGTACAGATCCAGTCGCGTCCCGGCGTAAACGACTGGCGCGCCGGGCTGATTGGCATCGAGGGTGCGCACGGTCGAGCAGCCTGTGGTCAGCAACAGACCCAGCGCAATGACGACGAGCTTATTCATCAGCGCCAAAGTGATGCTCGCCCCAGCGCGGCAGCATGTCCTGGGGAATGCTGAGCAGATTGAGAATCCGCGCGACGACGAAATCCACCAGATCGTCGATCGTCTGCGGCTGGTGATAGAAACCGGGCGACGCCGGCAGAATCACCGCGCCCATGTTCGACAGCTTGAGCATGTTCTCCAGATGAATGCTGGAAAACGGCGCCTCGCGGGGCACCAGAATCAACTGCCGACGCTCCTTCAACGTCACGTCTGCGGCGCGCTCGATCAGGTTGTTGCAGGCGCCCGTGGCGATTGCCGACAACGTCCCGGTCGAACACGGCACCACGACCATCGCACTCGGCGAACCGGAACCGGACGCCACCGGCGACATCCAGTCTTCCTTGCCGTAGACCCGAATCTGGCCCGCGGTCGCGCCGGTGTATTCGTTGAGGAACGCCTGCATCATCTGCGGCTTTGGCGGCAGGTTGACGTCGGTTTCCGTGGCCATGACCAGCTGCGCGGCCTTGGAGATGAGGAAATGCACTTCGCGGTCTTCGCGCACCAGGCAGTCCAGCAGGCGCAGGCCGTATTGCGCGCCGGACGCGCCGGTCATCGCCAGGGTGATGCGTTCCGGGCCGCTCATTGCAGGGCCTCCGCAAGTTTGCCGTGCAGGCCGCCGAAGCCGCCGTTGCTCATGATGACTACATGGGTGCCGGGCACAGCCTGGTTTTTCACCAGATCAATGATGCCGTCGAGGCTGTCGCAGACCAACGATGGAATGGTGCACTGGGCCGCTGTTCCCGCCAGATCCCAACCCAGATTGGCCGGCGCATACCAGACCACCTGGTCAGCTTGAACAACGCTTTCCGGCAGACCGTCGCGGTGGGCGCCGAGCTTCATGGAGTTGGAACGCGGCTCGACGATGGCGATGATCGGCGCATCGCCGACCTTCTTGCGCAGACCGTCCAGCGTGGTGGCGATGGCGGTCGGGTGGTGGGCGAAGTCGTCGTAGATGATGATGCCGCGCACCTCGGCGACCTTTTCCATGCGCCGCTTCACGCTCTTGAACGCACTCAGCGCTTCAACGCCCTGCTGCGGCACGACGCCCACGTGGCGGGCGGCGGCGAGGGTCGCCAAGGCATTGGCGACGTTGTGCTGGCCGGTCATGCCCCAGTCGACGACGCCCTGGACCGCACCTTCAAACAGCACCTCGAATGTTGAGCCGTCATCGCTGAGCAGGTTCGCCTGCCATTGACCGCCCTCGCCCGTGGTTTGCACCGGCGTCCAGCAGCCCATTTGAATCACGCGCTCAAGCGCGGGCTCGGTGGTCGGGTGAATGACCAGGCCTTCGCTCGGAATGGTGCGCACGAGGTGGTGGAACTGCCGCTCGATGGCCGGGAGATCGGGGAAGATGTCGGCGTGATCGAATTCCAGGTTGTTGAGGATGGCGGTGCGCGGGCCGTAATGGACAAACTTGGAGCGCTTGTCGAAGAAGGCGCTGTCGTATTCATCCGCCTCGACGACGAAGAACGGCGTATCACCCAGGCGCGCCGAGACATCGAAGTTCTGCGGTACGCCGCCGATCAGGAAGCCCGGTGCCATGCCGGCGTGTTCCAGCACCCAGGCGAGCATGCTGCTGGTGGTGGTTTTGCCGTGGGTGCCTGCAACGGCGAGCACCCAGCGACCGCGAAGGACGTGATCGGCCAGCCATTGCGGCCCGGAAACGTAGGGCAGGCCCTTGTTCAGGACATATTCGACCGCGGGATTGCCGCGCGACATGGCGTTGCCGACCACCACCAGATCCGGTGCCGGTTCGAGGTGCGAAGGGTCGTAACCCTGCATCAACTGAATGCCCTGCGCTTCGAGCTGCGTGCTCATCGGCGGGTAGACGTTGGCATCGGAGCCCGTGACTTTATGGCCCAGATCCTTGGCGAGCACCGCCAGCGAACCCATGAACGTGCCGCAGATACCCAGAATATGAATGTGCATGACCGACCTCTTAGAACATGGGCCGCAGGTTAGCGTAGAAGGCAGTGGATGCGCACGGGGGAATTACCGAGAGCGAGTGAACGCCATGGTAGGACCGGCTTTAGCCGGGACGGCGTCGGGCGCTACGCCGCAGAACTGATGGCGATCACACCGGCCTCTTCCCGGCTGAAGCCGGTCCCACTAAAAGACCGCGTGCACATTGCAGAATTGATGGTGCCCACACTGGCCTCTTCCCGGCTAAAGCCGGTCCTACTGGCTGAACGCGACACCCTAGTGGGACCGGCTTTAGCCGGGAAGGCGTCAGGTGCCACGCCGCAGTATCGAGAGAACTCACACCGGTCTCATCCACCCAGGATTTCAGCGATTAATCCCATGCTTGCGCAGCTTTCTGTACAGCGTATTCCGGCTCACCCCCAGCTCCCGGGCGGCGTGAGTCATGTGCCAGCGCTGGGTTTCCAGGGTGGAGATGAGCGCTGCGCGCTCGGCGTCATCCAACGGCGAGTGGGCCTCATCGGGTATCGTCTGCACACTCCCCTGCCGAATCGCCACCGGCAGATCATCAAAAGCAACTCGCCCTTCATCACACAGCGCCGCCAGCGTACGCAGCACGTTGCGCATCTGCCGCACGTTGCCGGGCCAGTTGAAGTCGAGCAGCGCTTGCCTCGCCTCCGCTTCAATCACAATCGAAAGCCCGCCCGCCTCCTGCTTCAACAACAACTCCAGCAACTGCGCCCGATCACTCCGCTCTCTCAATGGCGGCAAAGCGATTTCCAGCCCGTTGAGCCGATAAAACAAATCCTCACGAAAGCTGCCGTCCTCCACCCGCTCCAGCAGATTCCGGTGGGTCGCGCTGATCAGTCGTACATCCACCGCCTGCGGCTCGCCGCCAATCGGTACCACCAGCCGATCTTCCAGCACCCGCAGTAAACGGGTCTGCAACGCCACCGGCATATCGCCGATCTCATCCAGAAACAACGTGCCGCCATCGGCCTGTTGCAACTTGCCGCGCATGCCTTCTTTACGCGCGCCGGTAAAGCTGCCGCCGCGATAACCGAACAGCTCGCTCTCGATCAGGCTTTCCGGAATGGCCGCGCAGTTCAGCGCCACGAATGGCTTGGCGGAGCGCTGACTCGCCTGATGCACTGCCTTGGCAAACGCCTCTTTGCCAGAGCCCGTTTCACCGTTGATCAGCAACGGCACGTCACGCTCGAATACCTTCAGCGCGCGGCGGAAATCAGCCTGCAGCGACGCGTCCCCCAAGCAGATATCACTCGACGCGAGCGGCACCGCCGACTTGCTGACCACCGGCGTAGCAAGGCCCTTCAGCTCGGCGCGGGATTGCCCACGGAGCACGGCGAAGAATCCCCGTCCATCACGCGTGCGCAGCGGCCAACTGGCGGCGGCGTCCGGCGAAGCGCGGCTCAGCAGTTCATCCAGCGAGCAGTCAAACAACGATTCCACGCCCTGCCCGACCCGTTCGTCACGGCTCAAGCCGAGCAGATTCAGCGCGCTCTGGTTCAGCGCACTGACGCGACCTTCGCCATCAAACGCCAGCAGCCCTTCGCTGAACAGACCAACCGCGCCGGCCTGAAGGTGAAAACGCAGCAGCCACTGGTCATTGAAATGGCGCAGGAAATAACTGCTTTCGATCATCTTCGCCGACAGATTCACCAGCGCCATGGTGTGAAACTGGCTCTGCCGGGACACGTCGTGACGGGCCGACGACACGTCCAGCACCGCAAGCAGATCGCCATGGGGATCGAACACCGGGCTCGCCGAACAGGTCAGCCCGGTGTGGCGCCCGCGAAAATGCTCGTCGCGATGGATCGTCACCGACTGACGCTCGACCAGGCAGGTGCCGATGCCGTTGGTGCCCTCCCGCGTCTCGCTCCAGTCGGCGCCCAGCCACAAACCGGCGCGCTCGAAAATCCGTCGATCGCCTGGCTCGGTCACGCAGTTGAGGATGATCCCGCGGGCATCGGTCAGCAGCACCGCGCTGCCGCCGGCAAGCTGCCGGTGCAAGCTGTTCATCTCGTCGCCGGCGATGGTCAGCACCTGCTGCAACTGCTCGCGACTTTCCAGCACCCGCGCATGTTCAAGCACGGTTGGCGCCATGGCTTGCGCAGGGTCGAGGTGATAGTCCTCCAGACACCGCAACCATGAACGGGCAATGGAGGGGTCGGTGGCAAGGTGATGGGGCGTTTTGCCCTGGGTAACGGTCAGCACTTGTTCGGCGTGGCGCGTCAGGTGATTGCTGTGCATTTTTATTCTTCATCCTGAGCCGGGGCTCTGCGGAGGATTTGCGACTCAGCATCCTCCTCGCCCGGATTCATTGCAATGCTGCGAAAGGCGGGGGCCGCTGAGTTGTCACGCAAGGGGTACAAAGTGTCACTCGATCCGCCCCGCCGTTGATACACCACTCGGCCAGGACCAGACGATCCATCGACAAAACCCCCATAAAATGGGCACCGGACGGCAGTGGCCCGCGCTTTGCTCTACGCTCTAGCCATGCGACCGAGTCATGTGCCGCAACGCGTTATCCCCAGACAATCACAAGAGCAAGGAGATATTCACCATGCGTTATGCCCACCCCGGTACTGAAGGCTCAATCGTTACCTTCAAGACCCAGTACGGCAATTACATTGGTGGCGAATTCGTGCCGCCGGTCAAAGGCCAATATTTTGAAAACACCTCGCCGATCACCGGCAAACTCATCGCAACATTCCCTCGCTCCACCGCTGAAGACATCGACAAGGCCCTCGACGCCGCCCATGCCGCGGCCGATGCGTGGGGCAAAACCTCGGTGCAGGAACGCTCGCTGACCCTGCTGAAAATCGCTGACCGCATCGAACAGAATCTGGAATTGCTGGCGGTCACCGAGACCTGGGACAACGGCAAAGCCGTGCGCGAAACCCTCAACGCGGACATCCCCCTCGCCGTCGATCACTTCCGTTATTTCGCCGGCGTGCTGCGTGCCCAGGAGGGCTCCGCTGCGGAGATCGACGGCAACACCGTGGCGTATCACATTCACGAGCCGCTGGGCGTGGTCGGGCAGATCATCCCGTGGAACTTCCCACTGTTGATGGCCGCCTGGAAACTCGCGCCCGCCCTCGCCGCCGGTAACTGCATCGTCCTCAAGCCGGCCGAGCAAACGCCGCTGGGCATCACCGTGCTGATGGAGCTGATCGGCGATCTGTTGCCCAAAGGCGTGCTCAACGTCGTGCAGGGTTATGGCCGCGAAGCGGGTGAAGCCCTGGCCAGCAGCAAACGCATCGCCAAGATCGCCTTCACCGGTTCGACGCCGGTGGGTTCACACATCATGAAACTGGCCGCCGACAGCATCATCCCGTCCACCGTGGAACTGGGCGGCAAGTCGCCGAACATCTTCTTCGAAGACATCATGCAGGCCGAGCCGGAGTTCATCGACAAAGCCGCTGAAGGCGTAGTGCTGGCGTTCTTCAACCAGGGCGAAGTCTGCACCTGCCCGTCACGCTGCCTGGTTCAGGAGTCGATCTACCCGCAGTTCATGGAAGTGGTGATGAAGAAGGTGCTGAAGATCCAGCGCGGCGATCCGCTGGACACCGACACTATGGTCGGCGCCCAGGCGTCGCAGCAGCAATTCGACAAGATTCTCTCGTACCTCGAAATCGCCCAGGGCGAAGGCGCCGAATTGCTGACCGGCGGCAAGGTCGAGAAGCTCGAAGGCTCGCTGGCGACTGGTTATTACATCCAGCCGACGCTGCTCAAAGGCAACAACAAGATGCGCGTCTTCCAGGAAGAAATCTTCGGCCCGGTGGTGAGCGTGACCACTTTCAAGGACGAAGCGGAAGCCCTGGCCATTGCCAACGACACCGAGTTCGGCCTGGGTGCCGGCGTCTGGACCCGCGACATCAATCGCGCCTACCGTGTGGGCCGGGCGATCAAGGCCGGTCGCGTGTGGACCAACTGCTATCACTTATACCCGGCCCATGCGGCGTTCGGCGGTTACAAGAAATCCGGCGTCGGCCGCGAAACCCACAAGGTCGCGCTCGAGCACTATCAGCAGACGAAAAATCTGCTGGTGAGCTACGACATCAATCCGCTGGGCTTCTTTTGATTTAGCGTAATCGGGCGACAAGCAACGGCCTCTTCGGAGGCCGTTTTTTATTCGCGGATACAGGCGCGGCAGCGTGTCAGCGGACATCGCTGCTGCATGCCTTTATACTGCCGCGCACATTTCCCCTCTTCGCCCCGCACGACCCGGATCGGGTCTCAAAACCAGGTGCCTACATGGATTTCAATCCGCTTGATCTGATTCTTCACCTCGACGTTTACCTCGACCTGCTTGTGACCCAATACGGCACCTGGGTTTACGCGATTCTGTTCTTGGTGATCTTTTGCGAAACCGGCCTGGTAGTGATGCCTTTCCTGCCCGGCGATTCGCTGCTGTTTATTGCGGGCGCGGTCGCCGCCGGTGGCGGCATGGACCCGGTGTTGCTGGCCTGCCTGCTGATGGCAGCGGCGATTCTCGGTGACAGCACCAACTACATCATCGGCCGCACGGCCGGCGACAAGCTGTTCAGCAACCCGAATTCGAAAATCTTCCGTCGCGATTACCTGACCAAAACCCAGGAATTCTATGGTCGCCACGGCGGCAAAACCGTCACCCTCGCGCGCTTCCTGCCGATCATCCGCACCTTCGCCCCCTTCGTGGCCGGTCTTGGCCGCATGCCTTACCTGCGCTTTCTCGGGTTCAGCGTACTGGGCTCAGTGCTGTGGGTGGGCGGGCTGGTCACCTTGGGCTTCTTCTTCGGCAACATCCCGTTCATCAAGAAGAACCTGACGCTGCTGGTGTTGGCGATCATCCTGATCTCGCTGCTGCCGATGATCATCGGTCTGATCCGCAGCCGCGCAGGTCGCTCCGCCGAGGCGCGCTGAGCCCATGTGGTCGTTCCGGGAATGGCGCAAACGGCGCACGCTGGCCCGCCATCCGGTCGATCCGCAACTGTGGGAGCGCGTACGCCAGCGCCTGCCGATCCTCGACGGGCTGAGCGCCGAAGAAGACCGCTACCTGCTCGACAGCTGCGTGCTGTTTTTGCAAGCTAAACACCTGACGGCGCTGGAAGGCGTCGAAATGGATGACGAATCGCGGCTGTTTCTCGCTGCTCAGGCGCAGCTGCCGTTGCTCGCCCTGGGCGATCTGAACTGGTATCAGGGTTTTCACGAAATCATCCTTTACGGCGACGATTTCATCAGCCCGCAACGCCATCGCGATGCCAGCGGCATCGAACACGAATGGGACGGCGAGCACAGCGGAGAGGCGTGGTCCCAGGGCCCGGTGATTCTGGCCTGGCCGGGTGTGCTGACGAGCGGAGGATGGGAAGCCTACAACCTGGTGATCCACGAACTGGCGCACAAGCTGGACATGCTCAACGGCGAGGCGAACGGCCTGCCGCCGTTGCACCCCGACATGCGCGTCAGTGACTGGGCCAGCGCCATGCAGAGCGCATACGACGATCTCAATCGGCAACTCGACGCCGACCCGGACGCCGAGACCGCCATCGACCCCTACGCTGCGGAAAACCCCGCTGAATTTTTCGCGGTCATCAGTGAATACTTCTTCAGCGCCCCGGATTTACTCGTCGAGGCTTATCCTGCCGTCTACGGGCAACTGAAAGCGTTCTATCGGCAGGACCCGTTGGCGCGGCTGACGGCACTTCAGCGCGACAACCCTGTCTATCAGGCTCAACACGACGCCTGAAGCCTGCCGTCACGCATGGCAACGCTCCGGGAATGTGCCTATAATCCGGGCCACTTTTTGGCGTTGCATGCCAGATTCTGAATGGTCAACCAAGGGGGCAAAGCCCAATGAGCTACAGCAAGATTCCGGCCGGTAAAGACCTGCCGAATGACATCTACGTCGCAATCGAGATCCCGGCCAACCACGCGCCGATCAAGTACGAAATCGACAAAGAAAGCGACTGCCTTTTCGTTGACCGTTTCATGGCCACCCCGATGTTCTACCCGGCCAACTACGGTTTTATCCCCAACACCCTGGCTGACGACGGCGACCCCCTCGACGTGCTGGTCGTGACGCCTTATCCGGTGGCTCCGGGTTCCGTGATCCGTGCCCGTCCGGTCGGCGTGCTGAACATGACCGACGACGGCGGCGGCGATGCCAAAGTCATCGCAGTCCCGCACGACAAGCTGTCCCAGCTGTACGTGGACGTGAAGGAATACACCGATCTGCCACCGCTGCTGATCCAGCAGATCGAGCACTTCTTCGCGAACTACAAAGACCTCGAAAAAGGCAAATGGGTGAAGATCGAAGGCTGGGCCGGCGCTGACGCCGCTCGCGAAGCGATCACCAAATCGGTAGCGGCCTACAAGGGCTGATCCGGTTGTGCCCCGCCGAAGCGCTCGCCGCTTCGACGGGGCCACGCTTTAGCTGCACGTCCCCGCCTCCTGCTTTTTGAACACCCCTCCCCCATACATCCCGCTTTTTTTCGCCCTCCGCCCTTACACGAATGTTTAAAACTCGCCTTCCACACACAGCGTGTTTAATTGCGCCGTTAGAATTTCTTATTTGAGCAACACCGCTTGATTCAAACTTCCCTGGCGACCGCTTTAGGCAGGCCTTTGCGTTCGCTAATGGCCTAAGACCGATAATGACATCGGCTTCAGCCATTGTTGATGCAAAAGAAAACAGTGAATGAATCGGCCTACAAAAACGGCCGAACGTTGTAATCCTTACATTCACGCCCAGGCATGACGGCGTGCTCATTTGAACACTTCGTTCATTTAAACGAGCTTCAACCCGCCGTAAACTTCGGCCCATGAATACATCAGGTGATCGACTGCGCGGCCTTTTGCGAGAGTGCCATCTCTCCGCGACGGACTTTGCCGCCAACCGAAAAGTTACGCCCCAACACGTGAACAACTGGTTCAAGCGCGGCATCCCCATGGCGCGTATTGAAGAAGTCGCTGAACTGCTGAGCGTCAACGCGCGTTGGCTGCGCAGCGGCGAGGGCCCGAAGCACCCCGGACAAGACCGCTCAATTGCCCAGCAGCCAGACACTCAACCGCCCCGGGCCGAGCGAAGCGCCCGCGAAGAACTGGAAATGCCGGTCTACACCGAACTGGAAACGCAAAGCTCAGGCCGGACTGCGGTGGGCGAAATCCACAACCACAAAGTGCGCCTGTCCCGGCGTGTGCTTGAAACCATGGACGTGGAGCTGCACAACGCCATTTGTGTGGCAATGGTCGGCAACAGCATGGCGGACAAAATTCAGGACGGTTCGCTGATCGGCATTGATCGCGGACGCGTGCAGATCATCGATGGCGAAATGTACGCCCTCGAACACGACGGCATGCTGCGGGTGAAATACCTGTATCGCCTGCCGGGCGGCGGTTTGCGTCTGCGCAGCCACAATTGTGCCGAGTACCCGGACGAGGTCTTCAGCGCCGAACAGGTGCAGGCTCAGCACATTCATATTCTGGGGTGGATCTTCTGGTGGTCGACGCTCAATAACCGCCGTCATCCGGCAACATTGCGGCGAGGCGCGGAATGAGCGTGTTTCAGAACTGGGCAGACGCCAACAACATGGGTATCCTGCACGCCTTCGTTTCAGCACCCGTCGGCCACACGCGGATGGGTGATCGACCTGGCACCGTCTCCGCGACCTGCCCGGTCTACCTGACAAGCGCCTCCTTGAAGCGCGCACTTTTGCGGACGGGTGCGGTTAGCCAAAAACTAATCAAACCCGTCACCGAGAAGCCGGCCACAAGCCGGCTTTTTAACTTCCCATGAATACGTCGCACCGCTAACCCACGCGGCGCCTCCGCGCGCGCGTCAATCGGCAATCAATGGACTGAGCGCCTTAATCAACGAAGCGGACAACCTCCTTCGTTCCAATACAGGAAGTTCATCATGAGTTATCGCAACAAAACCTACATCGCGTTCGCCAGTGAAGACATCAAGCATTACTGGCTGATGAAAGCCTGGAAGCAGAACGAGAAAATCGACTTCGACTTTTTCAATGCCCATGACTTGTTCGAAGCACGGGACAGCAGTTCGCCAGAGACCATCAAACGCCGACTGCGCGAACGCCTCAATAACACCAAGCAAGTCATTTTTCTGGGCAGCGAAGATGGCCGACGCAAAGGCGGTGACGGGGATTCGTTTCTTGCCTATGAAATCGAGGTGATTCTCGAACTCGATCTTCCGATCGTTATCGCCAATCTCTGCCAAAGCAGAAACATCGTCATGGACAACATCCCCCAGCCGCTCATCGATCAAAAGCACTTCAACGTGTCTGTGTCTTTTCAGCCGAAAATCATTCAGTACGCGCTGGACAACTACGTCGAGGGGTACGCGAAGAGCGAGATGCAGGGCCCCCATCGATATGTCAGCAGAATCTACAACGAGCTGGGCCTGTGATGATCATTCTTCAGGACATGCAGACGTGGCGCTTCTGGCGCCACTTTCTGGTGGCGTTGTTCGCCTGCGTCGGCGGGCTGTCGACGATCATGCAGACCTTCAACGTCATCTACCCCGGTAGCCACGCGATGGAAGGGTTTGGCATCCTGATAGGGATCATCGTGGTGTCAGTTTCCGCCGCGTTGTTCAAGGCGTGGCCGCGCCCGATTGCTGAGGAATACAACGCGCCGAAGACGCGGATCACCATCGTGCCCGGAGATCTTCTGAAAGAAGACGGCCATCTGGTGATCGGCACCAACGACACCTTCGACACGGAAACGCCGAACATCATTGCCACCTCCAGCCTGCAGGGCCAGGCGCTGCAGGTGCTTTACGGCGGCGACCTCAAGGAGCTTGACCGCCATCTGGACGACGCGCTGGTCAACACGCCCTGCATCGGCACGCTCAACAAGCCAGGCAAGCAAGTGCAGTACGGTGTCGGCACCATCGCCACGCTGAAGCACGCGCATCGGCTGATCTTCTTCCTGGCCTACTGCGAAATGGACGCCCAGAACGTCGCGCGCTCCACGCCGGACAAAGTGTGGAAAGGCTTGCTCGCGCTGTGGGCCGAAGTGTCCCGACGCGGCAACGGCGGGACGATCTCGATCCCGGTGATCGGCGGCGGACAGGCGCGACTGTCCAGCGTGCTCCCCGCCCAGGACGCCATTCGCTTCACCCTGCTGTCGTTCATGTTCGCCTCCCGCAACTCGAAGGTCTGCGACGAACTGCGCATCGTGGTGCGGCCCGACGACTACCGAAAACTTGACCGGCTGGAGCTGCAGTCCTTTCTTTCATCGCTGAGGTCATCATGAACCCGGAAACCAGCCTCGATCTGCCGGACAATCCCGACTGCGCGTTCTGCGCGTACCTGAAGGGTAAACGGCCCTACACCATCCTCTCCTGCACCACACACACCGCGACTTTCGTGACTCGAGAACAACGGGGCCATCCCCACTTGCTGGTGCTGCCACAGCGGCACGTGCCTTCGTTGCTGGAAATGACCGACGAGGAAGTGGCGGCGGTGGCGGTGGAAGTGCGCAACGCGGCGAGGCTGATTGAAAAGGCGTATGGGAAAACCGGGATCGCGGTCTGGCAGAACAACGGCGTGCCGGCGGGCCAGGCGATCGGGCATGTGCACTTTCATGTGGCGGGGACGTTGCCGGGCGGGGGGACGGAGTTTGGGCAGGTGCAGGAGATATCGGTGATGGAGACGGATGAGATTGCGCGGCGGTTGGTTGGGGGGAGGTAGGCCATGGCCGCAGCGTCGGCCACTTTCATTGCCGCGCAGTTTTGAATACTTTCCAGAACAGCGATTTCGCGTTCCGCACGTCTGGGACCAAACTAAGAAAATGAAGGGGGTATGGATCTTTCAGTGTTGCGTGGGCCCGGTTCGGATCTGTTGGCCTGTTTGGGCAGCAGCCTGCTGCCCAATTTGCCTTGGCCTCACTTATGAACCCTGTGCGGGGGTCATCAACGGCTCTGCACCCCCAGGGCAAATCTCTATTCGGCAACCGTGCAGCAGTCTCACAGCCACCTTCGCACCTCTCATTCGCTGGAGTACACGTGCTGTTTGCGCGAGACAAATCGGTTATCTCACGCCATCTGAAAACATCTTTGACAGCAGCGAGTTGCAACGTCAGGCAGTTGTTGCAAAAAAGGCAACAACTGTCGCTGACTGCTGGTGATTCTGAAGACGTTGAAGTCGGCTGGGTTGGATGCGGGCGACTGCCGTAGCACTTCTTGACCCGCGAAGCCTCGCGACAGACGATCCAGCGGAGGCTTAAGGATGCATATCGGTTTCTAATCAGAATCCGAAAAGTCTTTTTCTTCGGATTTTGATTTCGCCGTCGAGCAATGCGGATACGGTGGTAAGGAATACATATAGATCGCCTTCGAAGTAGTCTTCGGCGAAGGAAGTATCTTGGCCAAACGGCGGATCGACGTACTGCAAACCTTCGGGCGTCATATTCCTTCGGATATAGCTCTTTATTTGCCGCTTGAACAAGATTGCATGCAACAGATCCAGGAACCCGCAGCCGATATATTCATTGACTATTTGAGGCAACGTGAGGGGATCGAATGCTTTCTTTTCTTCTTCGGTTAGAAACTCGCCTACGGCATCACCGACAGAGAACATGAATCCGTGTATGTAAGCGTATCGCATGTCTTGCCCTATACAGATCAACTGCAATCTAAATAAAGATCAAAGCCGAAGAAGCGTTTTTCTTCGAGCCTTGATTTCGGCATCCAGCAAGACCAAGACGCTAGACAGGAAGCCATAAAGGTCACCTTCAAAATAGTCTTCTGCGAACGACGTTTCCTGGCCAAATGGAGGGTACACGTACGCCAACCCGTCAGTGGTCATGTATCGTCTAATGTAGGACCTAATCTGCCGCTTCAGGATCACGGCATGGACAAGGTCCACGATACCGCCTTTACCAAAGGAGCCTCTTACGATCTCTGAAAGACTGAGCGGCTGAAACCCGGCTTTTTTTTCATCTAATAAAAACTCGCCAATGCCTTCGCCGACCTCGTACATAAAACTGTGCAGATGCATGTACTTACTCATGCCCCCCCTCATAAGACGCTTCAGCCGCAAATGAGTTAACGGGACTCGCCATTACCCAGCCCGCCCTCATCAAATCTTTGAAAAAAGGTTTTCAATCGCTCTACGGTCCACCGCCACTTCGGGGTACTAGGACGGCATATGGTGTTCTGATTACCAAAGAATCCAACCTCGCGCACGGCTTGCGAAAGCGGGACCGTCTGCAGCCATTCAACGCCAACGAAGTATTCGCACCGTTCCAGGTCATCGAAAAATTCAACGTGATAACTACCACGTGTCGCCGCTTCCAGTACCGCGACGTCGACGCCATCCCTCATGACTGTAAACCCGCTGGCCGGTGCAGCGGCAGCGATGACCCGGCATACGCCGACGTAACCTTGCTGCGGAACGTTAACCCAAACTCGGTCGCCGGGAGCAAGTACCCGCAAGGTTTTGCTGTACCAACTGCCGCCGCCTCCAGAGATGAACCCGAACTCGATAGCGTCATCCCACGATCGCGCCGTTGATACCCCGTAAGAGCAATAGAACTCACCGTTCCACGGTTCGTTTTGAGACTCGCCAGTTGATGCCGCATTGACCTGTGTTTGCGCAGGATCAAGCAGCCACGACCGACTAAGCAGTTGACGCTCGCCAGCCTGGAAGATCTGAAAGCACAGAACATTGATCGGGATGTCTCGCTCACTTAGGTAGGAGACGATGCGTTCGCTGCTGGCATCGAGCTCCGTGGCGACAATGATTAATTGGTGGCTATTATTCAGATCGCCTTCACCGAGCACACGCCCAAACCGTTGACGGAAATCTTCGCCCAAGCTTCGTCCCGGCCGGAAACGGTTGTAGATCAGCTCGATTTCGTCGCTGCGTAGTTTTTCAATCCAAACCGCGTAATCAATCGCCTGGGCAACGACCTCACGGGGAGTGCGATCCCGCTTGAGCTCAATCAGAACCAACGCACCGTCGGGAGCGACTGCAAGCAGGTCGATTCTTCCGCCCATGCCGGTACTTTCCTGCCGTCCGATGAGCATCCACTCATCCGAGAGGATGTCTGGCGCATTCACGATCATGTCTTCGAGAAACTGCTCGCTTGGCAATCGGCTCGGTACGAGCTTGGTGGGAGCAGCGTCTACGGTCCAAATATCCGTTTTGATTGGCAAAGTTAGATCCTTCTGTATTGGAAAACGCTGGAGGTACTTGATTGACGATTAAAAAGGATACTGGCTGTTGGCGCTACTCCGCTGACATGCCTTTCAGAAAACACGGCCCTCTACCAAGAGGAAGTATGTCGGCAGCACAGCATCTGCAATCAGCCAACGCGTTTTGGATGCGAAGGCTATGGAGCGCCCACATTTGGTCAGCAGACTGCTGACCAATTGGCCTCTAAGTCACGACCGCCGAGATCATCCGAGGCCTTGATGTTTTAAATTCCATCGCACCGCTTGCACTGAGAAGCGTGGCTGGTCATCCCGTTTTACGCTGCTCAGGGAGCAATTGTTGAAGCTGGCTTTCAGAGCGCTTCTATGACGGGCTGAACAGTTTCACTCTTTCCAAACCTCAGCCGCCAACGGCAACTCATTCAGCTCGGCGCGTGCCTCACGCCAAGTTGGGAAATGCTCTGAAAGGATAGAGATGAAGCGCTCACTGTGGGTAGGTTCAAGTAGGTGAACCATCTCGTGAACGATCACGTACTCAAGCAAGTCTTTCGGCTTCTTCACTAACTCGGTGTTCAGGCGGATGTTACCTGCACGGTGGTTACAGCTACCCCACTTCGTTTTCATCCGCTGCAGGTAATAGCTAGCCACCCTCACCCCCAGCTTACGCTCCCACTCCTCGATCAACATCGGCACCACGGCGTGGAGTTGCAATTTCTGCCACTCGTGGAGTACCTGGGCACGTTTATGCGCCTCGCTGCCAGGGCGAACAGTTAGGGTGATGCGTTTGTGGTCTAGTACCACCGATGGCTTGGAATCTAGGTGGTTAACTACCATCAGGTAGCGCCGTCCCCAGACATAGTGGCTTTCTCTTTCCACAAACTGACGCGGCGACTCACGCGCCTGCGCTTCCAGTTTGTTCTGTTGCTCGCGAATCCAGCCCAGCCTGGAAATGGCATAAGCCCGGGCAACTTCAAGCCGCGTACTCGTTGGCGCGACTAACGTCACCCGCCCTTCTGGAGGGTGCACACTCAGGTGGACATTTTTGATGTCTTTCCTGGTCACCGAAATTGAGATATCACCCAGCTCAATAAGCTCGTTCATCAATAGCCCTGTTGGTTCTTGATGATCTCGAATATTGCCGACGTCGCTACACGGTCACGCCCCATCAGAGGGAAGAGCGCATTAAGAACCTGCGCCTCCCGTGCAGGGTCTCCTCGCCAGGACGCAGGGGCCGAGCCGCGCATGGCCAGATCAATATCCAAGGCCAGCTTCACCTTCGCCTCTTCATCTGTCGGGCACTGAAAGGAGGTCGTTGGAATGCTGTCCAGGTTGTTGAACAACACGATGGCTTCCCGATGCCCGCTCAGTGCAGCGGGTGAGGTTCCTGGTCCCTTCTGCGCCAGCTGTTTGACCAGCGCCTCGGCCTTGCGCAAAAACTCCTCGTAGGCGGCTGCATCTTCACGGCTCTGCTTGATCAGGTCCTCGAGCAACCTCGACATACCCTCGTAGAACTTCGGGTCTGTCAGTTGCTCTCGAATGATGGTCTTGCGCACGTTGTTGATAATGCCTTCGGCAATCGCCCCTTTGGAGAGGTTACCTTTGGCGTTAAGCTTTTTGGCAATGGCATCGTGGACGCCAGTCTGGACGATCAATTCAACCAACGAAAAATTATCGACCGTGCTCATCGGGTCAGCGTGGTCTGCCTGAATATAAGTATTTAGCAGATGCCGCATGTCCGCTTCGAATGGCTTGATATCCAGCTCTTCGCCGGAATTTTTTTTGATAGCCTCACGCACGTCTGCATAGAACTGTACCTCAGTTTGTAGCCGTCCCGCTTCAGCAGCCGAGTAACCGACTTCCGTGAGGTGCTGCACCAAGTCGGCAAACGCTCGCACAAATGAAGCCACCATTTTATAGAAGGACACCCGCAGTGCTTCGGTCTCATCCAGCGCATCGGCGTTAGTGGCAACACCACAGAAGTAATGGATAAACTGTTCAACCTCACGGGGTGGGGCCACGGGGGCGCACAAGTAACTCAATGCCTCACGGGCAGCGTCCAGTTGCTTCTTCCCTTCGACCAGCCAATTCTTCAGTTCAACGTTGTTACTGCCTCCGCTGCCTGCGTCGACATCCAACTCGTCAGAGGTGTACACCGAAATAGCATCTTGCACATCGCCGAACAGCTCCTTGAAGTCGACGATATAACCGAAGGCCTTGTCATCACCGTCGAGCCGGTTGGTGCGGCAAATTGCCTGGAACAGGTTGTGGTCCCGCAGCTCGTTATCCAGATAGATATAGGAGCAACTAGGCGCATCGAAGCCGGTCAGCAGCTTGCTGACCACAATGAGTAGCTTCAGGTTGGCCGGTTCCTCAATGAAGCGACGCTTAGTCTCATCTTCATAAACGGTGGTGGTCTGGCCGGGCTTCAGTACGTACTGCGTATAGGTATCAAATTTATAGCGCTCATCGCTTTGCGCAGGTTCGCGGGAGATCGCGTTGTGGTTCGGCTCATAGGACGTGATGATGCCGCAGTAAGGGCCAAACGAGGTGGTCTCAAACAAACGGAAGTAATGACAGGCATCGTAGATGCTGGCTGCCACCAGAATGGCCGTACCCCGATTGTTATTGAGGCGCGGCTTCAGGCTGAAGTCCTCAATGATGCTGGCGATGATGCGCTGCTTACGCTCGCCTGCGCTCATGAGCGCTTCCATGGTTGCCCACCGCTTGCGCAAAATCGATTTCTGGTAGTTGTTCAATGCTTTGGTTTTCTGTTCGAACCAGGCATCGATCGCCTTTTGGGAGGTCAAACGCTGCGGTACGTCGCGCGCTTCATACTTGAGGTCCAACACGACCTTATCCGCGACGGCTTCATGGAATTTGTAGGTATGGATGTAAGTACCGAACACATCGCGCGTAGTTTGCTTATCCTTACGCAGCAGCGGTGTACCGGTAAAGCCAATAAACAGGGCATTGGCCAACCATTGCTTCATCTGCTTGTTCATGTCACCGCCTTGGGTGCGGTGGCATTCATCCACGAATACATAGAAGCGCCCACGCATGGGGGGCGGCGGAACACTCAGATCAGGCTCGAACTTATGCAGCAACGCGCAAAGCAGTCGTGGTGTGCTGGAGGAAAGCTTTTGCGCAAGGTCGGCCCTGGATGTAACGCGTGGCGAGGGCGCGTCGTCGCCGATTAATCCGGCATTGCGCATAACCCCGGATATTTGCTTATCCAGCTCATCGCGATCCGTGATGACTAGAATGCGTGCATCAGGATCATGCTCCAGCAACCACTTGGCGATCAGCACCATCAAGATGCTTTTGCCACTGCCTTGGGTATGCCAGATCACCCCGCCTTCTTCACGCCGAACGCGCTCCTGCGCCGCTTTCACTGCAGCGTACTGGTGGGGGCGCGGCACCTTCTTGATACCCGCATCGAAAATGATGAAGTTACGGATCAGATCAAGCAGTCGCGACTTCTCGCACATCTGGGCAAGAGGATTGTCCAGCAAATAACCAGACTGACCCACTCCTACCCCCGGTAGCACTTGATAGCGCGCGGGCATCTCTCGCAAAACGCTCAACTCTTCGGGTTTAGCGCTTACCGTCCCCTTCCACTCGACAAAAAACTCGGCGCGAGTCGTGGCCGTACCATATCGCAAGCCTTGAGAGTCACTTCCAGCGAAGACCAACTGCACTGTACTGAAGAAACCCTTGTTGAAGATTTCCTCCTGGTTGGTGATCAGCTGGTTAATACCATCGGCTACCTCTACCGAACTGCGCTTGAGCTCAATCACGCCGATGGCGATACCGTTCAGATAAATCACCAAATCAGGGCGGCGCTCGTAGCCACCACGCAAGGTCACTTCCTCGGCAATGGAGAAGTCATTGCGTTCAGGATGCTCCCAGTCAACCAGATGCACCGTTTCGTGGGCCTGCCCTACGACTACCTGTACCGGCACGCCATAACGCAGCAGTTGGTAGGTACGCAAATTAGCCTGGTACAACGAAACGCCAGTTGCATCAGCCGCAGTCATTAGCCGCTGCAACGCTGCTGATATTTGCGCATCGGAGTAGCCCCGCTGCTTCAGGTTTGCCTGCAGCAGCTCGACTTCAATGTTGCGATTATGCCCACGCTTGCTCCACTCACCCAGGTAGTTGTAGCCAAGACAATCAGGTCGTGACGTATCCGTAAACAAGGCCACAATACGATTCTGGGTGCGACGTTCGGAGCGAGGTTGTTGAATCATCAGGTGCATCCTGCAGGGCTTACCCAGGTTAGTGTTTGCTGAGGCTATTTAGCCACGCGCTACTATTTGCTTGGAATTGACAGTTGGTTGTTGTTCTTACCGGTCCACTCATAGGGGGGCTGGTACTGAGGCATATCCAGTGCAGAATCCATAAGCAGCTCGTAAACGCTGATGATGTTGCTGGATAGCTCACTGCCTGCTTCGCTTGAATCGCTTCCATGCTCATGTTTGTCATAGCAGCCGAGTTCTTCCGGTAAGCAGTTCTTGCATCATGCCTTGCTTGAGTGTGTAGGTTTTGGCTAGCTGCTGTTCCAGCGTGGCCAACTCTACGTCCATATCCGCCAGAATGCCCGCGATGGCTGCTTGCTCAGGTACACTCGGAACAGGGATCGTAATTTTTGGCATGTTTGACTTGCTGATTCCAGAAACTTTTGTTCCAACTGCGAAGAAAAGAAACTGTTTCCGTATGGCAGCGGTCTGAAAACAATAACGACGATATTCGTGCACTAGCTCATCAGTCTTGCTTTTGGCAACAATCGTATGAAGACCGGCAATAAACGGGAGACTATCTTTGTTCACCACAACCACGTGCCGACTGGTTCCGTCATCGTCTTCCGAAGCATCAACAAACACCACATCTCCGTCTTCGAGCAGAGAACAAGGCGAGATTTGTTTCAATGAGATATCGAGCTTAGGGATATCTTCAAAGTCAGCACCAGTATCGATACAAGTTTTCTTTGTCCCATGGATATCGCCATAGTGAAGATAGCAATGTCCCTCATTGGAAAGCTGGTCACGTGAGGCCGAGTAACCGCCGCTGAAATTGAACAGTTCGCCCAGCGTCTTCACCTTCCACTCGCTTTGGAAACCAGGGAGACGGATTCGGCCGCTCAGGAGTTTCTGCATTGCAGCCTGTTTGAGGTCGCGCTTCTTGGCGATAAGTCGCTCCAATCCAGCCAGTAACGCATCTACATCACTCAATACCGTCGAGATGGTGCGCTGCTCTGGCAGCGGAGGAACTGTGATCCTGAAAGCACCAAAGCCTTTCGTGGTCAGATTTACAAAAGTGCCTCCATGTGTAGCCGCCGCTTGCAGCTGTCCTTGCAGGTCCGTCAATCGATAGAAGAGGTACTCGGGTTCAACGGTCGGACTTAAATGCACCAACCCTAACATTCCGTCGTGAATACACGCGTCCACTCCGAGAATGGACGGAAGGCCGACCACAGTCGGCGTGCCCGAGCACACGACCGTCAAAGTTCCTTTCTTACACGGCCGACTTAGCTTCGCTCCCTCGACAGTCAAAAAATCAATTGTCGGCGTAACGTATTTTCGATCTCTAGTAACGTCTTCGACCATGAGGCGCGGGACGTTGCCTCCGTAATATCGCTTGTCTCCCTTTGGCCGAGGACTTGAGCCACGAATAACGCGACCGATACTATTAAGAGACTCGACCTCCCATGCCTCCGGGATGAAACCGACCTCCGTCTGTTTATAGCCAGGCTTCACTGCCATACCGCCCCCATTTTCTTCAAATGCTCTGCCACACGGCTGGTAAGGGTTGCCACTTCATCAGTGAGCTGCGGCAGCGGGGTGGCGTAGCGCTCACTCAGCTCGCGGATGCGTTCGGTCAGAGTTTGAGACACTCGGTCGAGTTCGCCCTGCACAGCATCGGCCAAAGTAGCCAGCCATTTATAATCCACCACCAGGCTTTTGATCTCATCCTCGCCAAGCAGCGGGTATTTCGCGTGAATCTTGTTCTCGAGTTCTTCCTCTGCCTTTTTGAGCTTGGCGTGGAGGATGCTTTGCTGATTAATCAATGCGCCGTATTCGACCAA
Organism: Pseudomonas sp. Ps21-P2; assembly: GCF_039672565.1. NCBI lineage: Bacteria > Pseudomonadati > Pseudomonadota > Gammaproteobacteria > Pseudomonadales > Pseudomonadaceae > Pseudomonas > Pseudomonas sp. Ps21-P2. Next base: position 91,337 of record NZ_JBDFPL010000010.1, on the reverse strand, counting down.
TACCTTGAGTTCATCCTCATAATCCGGATCCAGGCCAATCTCGCGTTGACGTGTCTTGATCGCTTTGGCGGTGACCTTCTTCTTTTCACCCTCGCCTTCCACCACTTCGCTGAGCGAGCCATCCTCGCCGCTGTGCTCTTCAAGCATTTCACTCAAGCTTTGCTCAACACTGGCAAGCTGGGTTTGAAGATCTTCAACAGCATTGCGTTCGGCAATTAAATAGCGGGCAATCAGAATCTGGACCGGAATCAGGTCGGACTTGAAGCGGCGCTTGCCCAGGCAGTAGTCATGCTTCTCAGACCAACTCAACTTGTTGTTCTTATCCTTTACTTTGAGGATTTCGCGCGCTTTGGCGGCGGCTTTCCAACCTTCGGAGCTGATCAGGTAGCAGTCGTCCTGCATGGTTTCAGCCCAGTAGTCCATCAGGTGCTGATAGATGTCGTAATGGTCGAGCAAAGGTGCTTTGGCGAATGCATTAAGCAAGTCTTCGGACAGTGTGGCAATCAGCTCTTTAGGGTGGCTGTTGATTGCAAAGCTTTTTAACTGAGGGGTGCTTTCCGTCAGCCATTGGTTAAATAGCTTATCGACACCAGCCTTGAAGGCCGTAAACTGCGGGTGGCCGAAAATGACCGGTTTCACCTCGTGGCTGACCAGCTCAAAGTAACCGGGATGGCTGGCAGGCCTGAACAACGCAGCACGCAGTGCCGGCATCACCTGCCAGTAGCTTTCGAAAGCATCGATATCACGCTCGGGAATGCCACCGCGCAAATGGCCGTCGATATCCTGAATATCCTCAGGCTCGGTACTGTCGATATAGCGAGGCAGGTTTAGGTTGAAGCCGTTCTTCGGGTCGCTGATTTCATCAAAGGAGACCATGCGCGCGAAACGCGGCACGTCTGCCATTCTGGTAAAGGTATCGACGATCTTGTGCACGTCCTGATCGCGCAAGCGATTCTTTGGGCCGTCCTTGATAAAGCCCTTGGCGGCATCAATCATGAAAATGCCTTTGCGCGCACTGGCGTTTTCCTTGTCCAGTACCAGGATGCAGGCGGGTATGCCTGTGCCGAAGAACAGGTTGGCGGGCAGGCCGATAATGGCTTTGAGGTAACCAGAACGCACCAACTGCTCACGGATCACCGCCTCGGCATTGCCGCGAAACAGCACGCCGTGGGGGAGAATGCAGGCACCTTTACCGTTACTTTTCAGCGAGCGGATGATGTGCAGCAAAAAGGCATAGTCACCCTGCTTGGCCGGTGGCTCGCCCCAAGCAAAGCGCTGATAGAGGTCATTGGCTGGCGTCAGCCCGACGCTCCAGCTCTTGACCGAGAACGGCGGATTGGCCACTACGTAGTCATAGGTACGCAACTGCTCACCATCCTTGAACTTGGGCGTGGACAGCGTGTTGCCCTGCAGAATGTTGGCGGTCGGGAAGTCATGCAGGATCATGTTCATGCGGGCGAGACCGGCGGTGGTCACGTCCATTTCCTGCCCTTCCAGGGTGATGTGTTTGCCAGCCTGATCGGCCACTTTCAGCAATAGCGAACCTGAGCCGCAAGTCGGGTCATAGACACTCGTCTTTGCCACGGCATTGGCCGGGCTGATGCCGATAACTTTGGCGATGATGCGGCTGACTTCGGACGGAGTGTAAAACTGGCCCTTGCTCTTGCCACTTTCGCTGGCGAAATGACGCATCAGATACTCGTAAGCGTCGCCAAGAATGTCGTCGTGCTCGGCGCGATTTTTCGAGAAGTCCAGCTCAGGCTTCTCGAAGATAGCCACCAGATTGGTAAGACGCTGCACCATCGCATCGCCTTCGCCTAGCTTGTTTGGGTCGTTAAAGTCGGGGAAGTCGCTGCGCGCAAGCCGGGTGTTGGCATCGATCAATGGCTGGATGATCTGCTTATTGATTTTGTCGCCGATGTCGGCCTTACCCTTGAGGGCGATCATGTCTTTGAAGCTGGCTCCCGGCGGGATGTTGACCGGTGGCGCGAAGTCATCTGAGTTGCCGTACTTGTCGGAGATGTACTTAATGAACAGCATGAACAGGACGTAGTCTTTGTACTGGCTTGCATCCATCCCACCGCGCAGCTCGTCACACGAGGCCCATAGAGAGGAATAGAGGTCAGATTTCTTGATAGCCATTGGCATCCTAACTGGGTAAAAAATGAGTACGCCGCCGTCGTGGATTACGCGCTTGGGAGATGCCAATAGCGCCAGCACCAAACAGAGGTCGACAGAAATCTATATCGAGAAGAAAGCTTCAGCTGCGGTCAACTGGCGAACCTTATCTCCCTCGGTTTCATCGGGCCAGCATGTCGCCCCTATTTTGGCTACTGTCCAAATCACAGGTGAATCAACCGTGATTCTGCGTGCGGTGGTCGGTTGTCCTAGATGCCGCGCACATTAAGCCGTTGAGCCATCGAAGCCAACACTGGACGTCCATACAGGTAAATTAGCCACCCAGGTAAGGCTGATGCTACAGCGTTAACCAAGCGCAATTAGGCAGGACCCAGCGTTTTTGCAACCTAATTGACGAAAAACCTGTGCCGATAGTTGGCACATAAGTAACTATAACCTCTGTAAATCGACCTTGACATCGCTTCAATATTTCCGAAAACCATGCAGCTCCAAGAGCAACCATGACGATCCCGCTCGACAAAACCCGGCCACCAGCTGCCGGGTTTCACCCTCAATAGCCTCAGGCCACGCCCGCCGCCACATCGTCAGCTTCAGCCGACGCTGTCGCCGGATTCACCACGAACAGATCACGAGCCACGTTCCCGACCGTATTCGTTGTCACCGAATCGAACGTTGCGCCGATCAAGCCGCCCAGCAGTGGGACCGCTTTGCCCAGGTTCACGACACCGGTGCTGCCGAACTTGGTCAGTAGCCGGAAGCCCACAGCCTGGTTGATCTTCGTCAGGGTCGCGCCGCTGATTTTGTTAATGGAGCTGATCGCCAGTTTGTTGGCAATCGAGATGCCGACATCTTTCAGAATGTCTTTAGCCGCGTTGCCCGCCAGGCAGGTGTAAACCAAGGTTTTGACGCGATCGTCGCGGGGGTCGTGGCCGCCCAGGTAGGCCATCGCGGTGATCATGCGCAGCTGCACATACATAACGCTGGCGATGTTCGCCGGGATGGTGACCGGCAAGGTGATGATTCCACCCAGCCCGGTCAGAAAGCCGGAGGTGGCGGCTTTGGTGTTTTGCCAGCGGATCAGCGAGTTCGCAGCGTCGATGGCCGTATCGTTGTTCTTTCTGTATTCCGCGGCGAATTCCTCGGCCGACTCAGTGCCGGGGATGCCATCCATTGCTTTTTCGTAGGCCCACTCAAGAGCTTGGTTGAGTTTCGTGAGGGTCAATTCGCTAGCCATTTCCACCGCCTGTCCGTGTATGAGGTTGTCTGCATCAAATTGCTACCGAATTCATATCGACCAATGGATCCAATACTTTACAAATCCGGATCCACGGCGTGCGTCTCGCTATGAAACAGGGACAGGCTCCGACGAAGCCCGCCAGCCATTCAATCCCCCGGATAGCGTGCCTCGATCTCGGCATCAAACTCGCCTCCATACCCGGAATAATCCCTCGGTACCCGCTCGATATCTTCCGCCACAGCCTCAATCACGCCACGCAACTCAAGCCGCTCCAGCCATCGTTTCGGAATCGCCTCAACGCCGTACTGAATACCGAGCAGATGCCCGGCGATAAGCCCGGTGCTGTCGCTGTCTCCGCTGTGATTAACGGCATTGATCACGCCGTCTTCGAACGATGTGGCAGTCAGTGCGCACCAGATGCCGATCGCCAGTGCTTCTTCTGCAATCCATCCGCCGCCAAGCTCGTCGATACGCTCGGGGGTTGGACGGTAGCCTTCGTAAAAAAAGAAAAGCACGCGCTCGACAAGCGCTCGTGTCTCTTCCATGCCAGGTTTGTGGCCGTGCTCGACGAGGCTTTCGGTAATGGCGTGTTCGAGGCTGTCCTGCCGGTCAGCGATGCGCTGGAGAATATCGGCGAACAGTCCGGCCGCCATATACCCGGTTGGGTGGCCGTGGGTCAGACGCCCGGACTCAGCGGCATTGTCAAAAGCATTGCCAAAGAAGGCGCAGGGGGCGACACGCATGACAGCGCCGCAGCCTTTGCTATTGTTTTCGGCGAGAAAGCCCAGGCGCGAACTGGCCTTCAGCGCGCTGACACAAGTGTGGCCAGGTGCGCGGCGGGACCAAAAGGCCCGCTCCTGCACCAGCCAGCCGTTGAGGCTTACGGAGGTCGCAGGCGAATAATCCTGGGTCATCAGCCAGCGTAACAAGGCATGGTGGATGACGCTGGGCACGTGGCAAATGCCGCGGGAACTCCCACGTACATAAGCGCGCAGCAGACCTTCAGCGGTGAAGAGCATCATTTGTGTGTCATCGGTGATGGCACCTACGCGACCATAAGCTGGCGCAAAATCGACGATGCCCTTCGATCCAAACATTGCGCGGATGGCGCACCATTCAAGAAACTCAACCGGTGCTCCCAGGGCATCCCCCACCGCACCGCCTAGCAGACAGCCTTTGATCCGTTCAATTCTGTTCATCTGTGCTTCCTTACAAGGCCGGCATCATGGTTTGCAGGAGGTCGAGCTTTCTCCTGAGTTGCTCAACATGGGCTTTTTCTGCCCGCAGAGCCGACCGCAGTTCTTTATTCTCCACCTCATGAATTTGCGCCCAGCGCATCGAGCTCTTGCAATCGACGATCAATTGCCAGATATCCTGAAGCCGCAGGCACTGCAAAATCAGAACCACTGCAATGGCGGCCATTAGCACCAGCACCCCTGTCGAAATTGCATCTGACGTTGTCATGTTCACCTCCTTATCGTGAGTTCGCTTCATGCCGAAGACGAGCGCAGGATATGTAGCGTTTCATTACACGTATAGAATGTAGACTTATACAGGTAAACAAATCACGCACATGGAGCGGGTATGAAACGCGCGCAGGACATCCAACAGGTTCGCTGGGATCTGGCACTTCGCTATCGGTTGATCGAGACGGTCGTGTGGTGGGAAGGCCGGCTGACCACGGGCCACCTGATTCAGAGCTTCGGCATCAGCCGTCAGCAGGCCTCGAAAGACATCAATACCTACATCAATGAACATGCGCCTAAAAATCTTACATATGACAAGCAGCTGAAGGGCTATGTACCCAGTAAACACTTCAAGCCGCTGTTCATCGACGACAGCGCAAGCGCCTATCTGCACCTGCTCAATCAGACGCACTCACGAGCGCCGCACGTAGAAGGACTGGCCCTGGCGTATGCACACACCAGGGTTCTGGAAGTGCCGGATCGCACGATCCGCCCGGAAGTGCTGCGCCCGCTGCTCAAGGCTTGCCGTGAAAGCGAAGTGATTGCCGTTGAATATGTGTCGCTCGCCAACCCGGTCCCCGAGACCCGGTTGATCGCGCCCCATACGCTGGTCTACACAGGGATGCGTTGGCACGTGAGAGCGTATTGCGAGAAGAACCGCATGTACCGAGACTTCGTGCTGAGTCGGCTGCGCGGTCAACCGGAGTTTGAGCGCAGAACCGAGAACCTGATCGATGCAGACGAAGACTGGAACACTGAGGTGGCCGTCGTGATCGAACCCGACTCGCGCCTCAAGCCAGAACAAAAGGCGATCATTGAGGCTGATTTTGGGATGGAAGAAGGCGTGCTGACGATTCCGACAAGGCGCGCTCTGGTGAAGTATGTACTCCAGCGCTTTCAGATCGACCCGAAGAAGCTCGATCCTAAAGCAGCGGCGCAGCAGATCGTCGTGAAAAATCTCGATGAGCTGAAGCCTTGGCTTTATGAGTGATGTGACGGAATTACGTCCTCGACAATTGGGTTGAGGTGCGCGAGGGCTCATTTAACTTTGCGAAATCATTTTATAACCACAACGCGCAAAGTGTTTCAGCCTGATTGAGGACTCACTGTGCAGCCTCCCCCGCTCGATAGGGCAGGCACCTGTTTGCGCAAAATCCGTTGCACCGGAGCAGCCAACCGCTAAGGATGTCTTAGTAGTTCACCGTGAAGGAGCCAGGTATTCGCGTGCATCGGCTGCAAATGGGCGTTCTACTGCTGCCTGATTTTTCCATACGAGCCTTCACGCATTGAGACCGGAACCGCAGCCTATATTTCTTAAGCTCAAACCACCGCAAATCCACTAATCAATTCCCGGGGGCTTTCGCACATGTCGCCATCAGCGACACGAGAGCGAAACATGTCGCTGAAACCAATATATAGCGACACGTTATTCCCACATGTTTGCACGAGGCCATCCACCCGTTAACCGATGGCAATGGCCGCACCGGGCGCGTGCTCAACACCCTGTATCTCATCCACGAAGATCTGCTGAATATGCTAATTCTCTAACTCAGCCGCTACATCATCGCCCACCGAGCCGCCAAGCAGGCAGCCTTTGATCCTTTCAAGTCTGTTCATCTGTGCCTCCTTACACTGCCTGCATCATGATTTGGAGCAATTCGAGCGTTCTTTCAAGTGGCTCAACACAGGCGCTTTCTGCACGCGAAGTCCTGATCCTCTATTTGTTAATCCTCAAATTCAGGTTCCGGATCTTGCTCACGCCGACGCGACCTCCACCTCTTATACCCATCCGCAATCTCCCCCTCGGTCATCACCATTCCGAACCTCGGACAAGCCTGCTTCAGCTCCAGCTCAGCCGGAATGAAGTAATCCCCGCCCCTGATTGATCGGAGCATACCGTTGGGCACCTCACCGAAGGCGATAAGATCCGGCGCCTCAACTGGCAGCCCTTTTCCTTCGTAGGCATCGTATGCAGCCATGTAGAGCACATCATTGATGTGGGCTTGAACACTCCGATCGCTACGCTTGAAGAAATGCACAGACTGGAGGCTTTCTTCCAACAGATCAACGTGTCGCTGGAGCTCAGACTGAGGCGGAATTTGCCCGCTAACATTACCCGCCAACACAAGCACTTCAAGAATGTATCGAGCACTGAACTGCTGCAGAAAACCCTGCACGTCGTTGCGTTTCAGGCCCACAAACATCATTGCGTAGCGCGTGTCGACTTTCATGGCGAGCAGGACATGAGTCCTGCCGAATTTGGTGACGTGCAGTTGCCAGCGATCCACTCGATCGTGGGCTGCGCTGTCCGGTTCCAGCGATTGGGCAGCGGCGGAGGGCTGCACAGCGCTGATGATTTCGCCCTTCACTTTCTTCGAAAAAAAATCAGCGGCGTCTTTGGTGCAATCAAAAATCAGCATAGGGATGGAGGGTCCATTCGGCGATGGTCGAGGATACCGGCGATCAGCCTCACCCCGCCAACACATGGCGCAAAAACAACGCCGCCGCCACCGCCAAACCCTCCCTTGATCTCACGCAGACGTTGAGCTCACGACTGGCCCATTCCTCTTCCAGCTGAACCACTTTCGCACCCTCCATTCGGTAAATCCCTACGCTGCCTTCGGGCATGATGCCGATGCCCACGCCTGCCTGAACCATCAGGCTCAGGGCGTCATAGCTGGCGACTTCCATGCGGATTCTCAGGGAGCGACCGAGGTCGTTGGCGGCTTTGATCAACTGGAAATTCAAGTGGGTGCCGCTGCGCAGGGCGACGTATTCATGGTCGAGGGTGTCGCTGAAGCACACGGATTCGCGGCCTGCCAGCGGGTGGTCGTTGGGCACGATCAAGACCAGGCGGTCGGTGCGGAACGGGAAGACTTCGATGTCGGCGCCATGGGGCAGGCGCGTGAAGATGCCGATCTCGGCGCGGTTTTCGGCGACGGCTTTGGTGATCGCCAGGCTTTGCTGCTCTTCGAGGACGATGTTGATCAGCGGATAAAGCGCCATGAACGACTTGATCAAGCCGGGCATGAATTGGGTGATCGCGGAGATGTTCGCGAGCACGTGCACCGAGCCGCGCGTACCGTTGGAGTAGTCGCGCATCTGCAGGACGATGTCGTTGAGGTTGTTCAGCGCGCTGCGGGCCATGAACAGCAGCGACAGGCCGGCGTCGGTCGGGGTGATGCCTTTGTTGGTGCGGTTGAGCAGCCGGGAATCGAGCAGCTCTTCCAGTTCGCTGAGCCGCTTGCTGACGGCCGCCGCGGCAATGTGTTCGCGCTTGGCGGCGGCGGCAATGGTGCCTTCTTCGACGACGCTGACGAAGAGGCGCAGCGAGACAGGGTCGAGTTTCATGTGGGGTACCGGGCGTGCTGGCCTGAGTGGCCGCCATAGTACCCCGTCAGACATCGCCTCAGAACGCGCCCGACAACAGATGGCCGGCGTTCGGAACCTGCGCTTTGAGCCCGAGGGTTTTGAGCATCTGGTAGACGGTCGCCACAGACGCCGACAGCACCGGTTTATCCAGTCGGTCCTGTACGACCTGAATGGCGGGCAGTGACGGCATCTGCACGCAGCACGACAGCACCACCCCGTCGGCCTGTCCGATGTTAAGCCGGTTAGCGTGGGAAACCAGATCCATCGGGTCGAGCCGCCCGACTTGCAGGTTGTCGGAGACTTCCAGGCTGATGGCGTCCACCACCTCGATGCCGGCCGCTTCGATGTAGTCGATGACCTGTTGGGTGAGTGGCTTCATGTAGGGCGTGATGATCGACACTTTCTTGTAGTCGAGCATCTGCAGGCTGTCGATCAGCGCGCCGGCCGAGCTGAGCACGGGTGCGTCGGACGCGTTGCTGGCGACGGTTTTGCTCAAGCGCTCCTGGGAGACTTTGTGGTAACCGGCGCCCTGACACATGATTGCCACCAGGCAGGCGTACGCCATGACATCGACCCGCGCATCGCTCAATTCCAGCGCGCAGCGGTCGCTGTCGATGTCCATCTTTTTCAGTTCTTCGGGGCTGACTTTCATCATGCGCATGCGAGACGAGTGAAAGGTGAAGCGCTCGTCCGGAAACAGGGAATACCGCGACGTGAGCATCGCCGGGATCTCGGTTTCCATGGTGGTGTTGGAGCTGGGGACGATCTGGCCAATCCGGAAGTTTCTCACAGGGTCTTCTCCATTTCGCCGACGGCGAGGTCATGTGCGACCGATGCTAGGAGTGACGGTGAGCTGCGTATATCAGGCAATGGCGAGCCTGCCATCGCGGCTGGCGATGGCAGGCAAAAAGATAGGGATGACCGGGGCACGATATTAGTGCTGGCACCCGTTCATGTGGGAGCGAGCTTGGTCTGGGCCGCATCCGGACGAAGAGGCAGGAACATCCGCTGAATCTTCGGCGACTGAAATCCCGTCTTCGTGAGCAAGCTCACTCCCACAGGGACCGTGTTACTACGCGAAAGTGTGGAACGTCTGGACGCCGGGAATCTCCCAAAGGGAAAAGCGTGTGTCCGCTCTATCCCGATTACGCGTGAGAAAGCACCTCGCCTCGCGCAGGCGCTTCGGCCTTGTGATTGCCCAACATCGCCCGAGGGATGGACAGAATCAGTCCGGCGCTGATGAACAAACAGGCGCCCAGCACGTAGGTGCCGTTGTTGATGTTGCCCGTGAGGTTCTCGGCCACGGCGGTGATCATCGAGCCGGTGAAGCCCGACAGGTTGCCGATGGCGTTGATCATGCCGATTCCCGCAGCAGCCGCGACGCCGGACAGCACGGTGCCCGGCAGGGTCCAGTAGATCGGCATCAGGCTCAGCACGCCGGAGGCCGACACGCTCAAGAAGATGATCGACAACACCACGTTACTGGCGAAGTAGGCGCTGAGGATCAAGCCGATGCCGCCGATGATGGCCGGAATCGCGGCGTGCCAGCGGCGCTCGCCGGTCTTGTTGGAGTGCCGCGCGTTGAGGGTCATGGCGATCACGGCGATGCCATAGGGAATGGCCGTCAGCAGGCCAATGTCCATCGGGTTGGAGACGCCGGCGCTTTTGATGATCGACGGCATCCAGAACGCCAGCCCGTAGAAACCGGTGTTGAACGTCAGCAGGATCAGCACCAGCAGCCACACGCGTCCGTTGAAAAACACCTCGCGCAGACTGGTCGCCTTGCCTTTGCTGTCGGTCTCCAGGTTGGCCTTGAGCATGGCCTTTTCCTGGGGCGACAGCCATTTGGCCGCGTCGATGTTATTGGCCATGAACGCCAGCACCACAAAGGCCATTACCACCGAAGGCAGGCCTTCGATGATCAGCAGCCACTGCCAGCCGGCCATGCCGTTGACGCCCTGCATACGGGTCATCAACCAGCCGGAAATCACACCGCCCAGCGTCAGACTGATCGGCATCGCCATCAGGAAACCGGCCATCACCCGGCTTTGCCGACGGGTAGGAAACCAGTAGTTGAGGTAAAGAATGACGCCGGGAAAGAAGCCTGCTTCACAGATGCCGAGCAGAAAGCGCAGCACGTAGAACATGGTTTCCGACTCAATGTGCAAAAACTTCGCCAGCGGCACGGTAAACGCGACGGCCATGGATACGATGGCCCAGGTGAGCATGATCCGGGCGATCCAGAACCGCGCGCCGAAGCGATGCAGCAACAGGTTGCTCGGGACTTCGAAGAGGAAATAGCCCCAGAAGAACATGCTCGCGCCGAGGGCATAGATGGTGTTGCTGAATTGCAGATCGTTGAGCATGTCCAGCTTGGCGAAGCCGATGTTCACGCGGTCCAGATACGCCGCCATGTAACACAAGAGCAGGACGGGAAGGATGCGCAGAATGACTTTGCGGTAGGTGCGGTCTTCAAAGCTGGCGTGCCCGGGACCCGAGGACTCGGGCAGGCGCTGGGAAACGGTTTCCATGGCGGGACCTCCAGGCACTCGGAGGCGCCTGTATTGTTGTTATGTGAGGGTCGAAACACGGAGCGATGTTACTGACAGCGGCGTTGATTAGGATAATGACTTGTTTCCATTGATTGATAACGCTGCGTTATCGCTTACTGACGCGCCAGCTGCGCATTCGCCAGCAGAATTTCGGCAAATTCTGACGCCGCCCCGAGCAACGGCTCACCTCGGCGGGTGAGGATTCCGTAATCCTGGGGCGCTAGTTTCAGCGGCGTGTTCAGCACTTTCAGCAGGCCGGAATCCAGATGCGGCTGCGCCATGGAAGCCGGCAACATGGCGATCATCGGCCCCGCCTGCAGCACTTGCAGAAAGGTCTGCATCGAGATGGTATCGATGGTGTTCTTCGGCACGGGAATTCCAGCTTTGGCGAACGCCTGCTCCATCCGTGCGCGAATCGGCGTGCCCAGCGGGTACAGAATCCATGGCCAGTTTCCGAGCGCCTGCAGCGGCGTCTGTGCTAGTTCGGTCAGCGGATGGCGACTGTTGACGACCATGCAGAACGGCTCCGGCGCCAACGCCTGAAAGTCGTACACCTGCTGCTGGTTTTCATTGGTGTAACGCGCCACCGCGAGGTCGAGCTTCTTGTCGTCGAGCATTTCCATCAGGTGGTCGCTGGTCTGCTCCACCACTTCGATCGACAGCAGCGGCCAACGCTGTTTCAACTGCACGATAGCTTCCGGCAGCACCACCGCAGTCGCCGCGAAGATCGCCCCCACCTTCAGAAAGCCATGGCCGCCCTCGCGCAAGCTGCTGATCTGATCAACGAACTTGCTCGCGTCATTCAGGGCGATCTGTGCGTAGCGCACCACATGTTCGCCGAGGGCGGTGGGCGGCATGTTGCGCGGCAGGCGCTCGAACACATCGAAGCCCAGCAGCCGCTCGATCTCCCGCAGCATTTTGCTCACCGCCGGCTGGCTAAGATTCATGTGCTGCGCCGCCGCGTGCATGTTGCGAGTGCGCGCCAGGGTTTCGATGAGCACCAGGTGCTTGAACTTGAGCCAGTTACAGACCGTAGAAAAGGAAATGTCTGACATGAGGAAGGCCTCGATGAGCGATAACCCAGTGTTATCGATTACTGAGCAGATGTCATTGGAGTTTATCGCCGGTGCTGATTAGGGTCGTTCGTAAATCATAAAAAGCGTTGAGGACTTCACCATGCCTATCCAGCTCACTCCCGAAAACACCCTCCCCGCCGACGGCCTGAATGGCACATTGATCGGTCGCGCGTGGGTGCCCGGACACATCAGCGGCCCATCGCCTGTGGTGCTGCGCAACGACGGCGTGTTCGATCTTTCATCGAGCTTCGCCACCTTGAGTGAGTTGCTGGAGCTGGAATCCCCTTTGGCCGCCGTGCGTGAAGCCCAGGGCAAACGTGTCGCCAGCCTCGAAGAACTGCTGGCGAATTCGACCGCAACGCCTGATCCCAACAAGCCGTACCTGCTGGCGCCGGCGGACCTGCAAGTGATCAAAGCCGCAGGGGTGACCTTCGCCGCAAGCATGATCGAACGAGTAATCGAGGAACAGGCGGCAGGCGATCCGGCCAAGGCGGAGAGCGTGCGCGCGATCGTACAGAACGCCATCGGCGACAACCTGCGAAACATCAAGCCGGGCTCCGAACAGGCGAGCACCCTCAAGGCGCTGCTGATCGAGCAAGGCATGTGGTCGCAGTACCTTGAGGTCGGCATCGGGCCGGACGCCGAGATTTTCACCAAAGCACCGGTGCTGGCGGCGGTGGGCAGCGGCAGCCAAGTGGGTATTCATCCGAAATCGGAGTGGAACAACCCCGAGCCGGAAGTGGTGCTGGCGGTGAACAGTCGCGGGCAGATCCACGGCGCAACCCTGGGCAATGACGTCAACTTGCGCGACTTCGAAGGCCGCAGCGCGTTGCTGTTGAGCAAGGCCAAGGACAACAACGCCTCGTGCTCGATCGGCCCGTTCATTCGGCTGTTCGACGAAACCTTCTCCCTCGATGACGTGCGCAACTGCGTGGTCGACCTGCAGGTAAAAGGCGATGACGGTTACGTGATGAAAGGCTCAAGCTCGATGTCGCAGATCAGCCGTGATCCCGCTGACATTGCCGGCCAGGCGCTCAACGCCAACCATCAATACCCGGACGGCTTCCTGCTGTTTCTCGGCACCCTCTTCGCCCCGACCGCCGACCGCGACCATGCCGGTGGCGGTTTCACCCACAAGCTGGGCGATCAGGTCAGTATCAGCAGCAGCCTGTTCGGCGGCCTGCACAATGAGGTGACCCACAGCAGTGACGCGGCGCCGTGGACATTCGGCGTCGGCGCGTTGATACGCAATCTCGCCGTGCGCGGTTTGTTGTAACGCTGAACACCTTATGCAGCACACCTAATTCCAAGAGAGACCCGAACCATGTCCGACACGCCGAAACGCCCCCTTCGCAGCCAGCAATGGTTCGATGATCCGGAACACGCCGACATGACGGCGCTGTACGTCGAGCGCTACATGAACTACGGCCTGACCCGCGAGGAGCTGCAATCGGGCCGACCGATCATCGGCATTGCTCAGACGGGTTCTGATCTGGCGCCCTGCAATCGTCATCACCTGGAGCTCGCCCAGCGGGTCAAGGCCGGGATTCGTGATGCAGGCGGGATTCCGATGGAGTTTCCGGTCCACCCGATGGCCGAGCAGACCCGCCGTCCGACCGCTGCCCTGGACCGTAACCTGGCGTACCTCGGGCTGGTGGAAATTCTCCACGGCTACCCGCTGGATGGCGTTGTCCTCACCACCGGCTGCGACAAAACCACCCCGGCCTGCCTGATGGCGGCAGCGACCACCGACCTGCCAGCGATTGTATTGTCCGGCGGGCCGATGCTCGACGGTCGGCACAAGGGCGAGTTGATTGGTTCCGGTACGGTGCTCTGGCATGCGCGCAATCTGCTGTCGGCCGGTGAGATCAATTACGAAGGCTTCATGGAAATGACCACCGCCGCGTCGCCGTCGGTGGGCCACTGCAACACCATGGGCACCGCGCTTTCGATGAACGCGCTGGCCGAGGCGCTGGGCATGTCGCTGCCGGGTTGCGCGAGCATTCCGGCGGCGTACCGCGAGCGCGGGCAGATGGCCTACATGACCGGCAAGCGGATCTGCGATCTGGTCCGTGAAGATGTGCGCCCCTCGCAGATCATGACCCGCGAGGCGTTTGAAAACGCGATCGCGGTGGCCTCAGCGCTGGGTGCTTCGAGTAACTGCCCGCCGCACTTGATCGCCATCGCCCGGCACATGGGCGTCGAGTTGAGCCTCGACGACTGGCAGCGCATCGGCGAAGACGTGCCGTTGCTGGTCAATTGCATGCCGGCCGGGAAGTACCTGGGAGAAGGCTTTCACCGCGCAGGCGGCGTGCCAGCGGTGATGCACGAGCTGCAGAAGGCCGGCAAGCTGCACGGAGAATGCGGCACGGTCTCCGGCAAAACCATTGGTGACATCGTGCGCAACGCCGTCGCCCACGACGCTGACGTGATCCGTCCGTACGAAGACCCGCTCAAACACCGCGCCGGTTTCATCGTGCTGAGCGGCAACTTTTTCGACAGCGCGATCATGAAGATGTCGGTGGTCGGCGAGGCGTTCCGCAAGACCTATCTGTCCGAGCCGGGCGCGGAGAACAGCTTCGAGGCGCGAGCCATTGTGTTCGAGGGCCCGGAGGACTACCACGCGCGGATCAACGACCCTTCGCTGGAAATCGACGAGCGCTGCATTCTGGTGATCCGCGGCGCGGGTACGGTCGGTTATCCCGGCAGCGCCGAAGTGGTGAACATGGCGCCGCCGTCTGCGCTGATCAAGCAGGGCATCGATTCGCTTCCGTGCCTGGGCGATGGCCGGCAGAGCGGGACCTCGGCCAGTCCTTCGATCCTGAACATGTCGCCGGAAGCGGCAGTGGGCGGCGGCCTTGCGCTGCTGAAAACCAACGACCGGCTGCGGGTGGATCTGAACAACCGCAGCGTCAACGTGCTGGTCAGCGACGAGGAAATGGCCGAACGCCGCGCGCTGTTCGAACCGAAAATGCCGGCCTCGCAAACCCCGTGGCAGGAGCTGTATCGGCAGTTGGTGGGGCAGCTGTCCACCGGCGGATGTCTGGAGCCAGCGACCTTGCATTTGCGGGTCATCGCACGAAGCGGAGAGCCGCGGCATTCCCATTAACGCCGCAGATGTGTCGGCTGCCAAGTGACGCGGAGCGTCACGAGCGGCATTACCACGCGGAGCGTGGGAACGATCAGGCCTGGAGCACGACGCTACTCAAACTGTGGGAGTGAGCTTGCTCGCGAAGAGGCCAGTACATCCGCCAAATCTTCAGCGGTTGAAATGCCGTCTTCGTGAGCAAGCTCACTCCCACATATTTTGCGTTCGCTCAAGTTGGTGGCGCACCGCAGGATCCACTACAGACCTTGATCGTTCCCACGCTCTGCGTGGGAACGCATTCTGGACGCTCCGCGTCCGCCGTCAGATGACGCAGAGCGTCAGGGGCGGCATTACCACGCGGAGCGTGGGAACGATCACAACTCATGCTCACAACAACGCCGGCAATCCCTTTTCCATTCCCGCAAAGCGGTTTTTCAACAGCGAATGCAACTGCTGCACCGCCGGTGAAAACTGTTTGCGGTGCGGGCAGACGAGGTTAAGCGGGGTCGGTTCGCCCGGGTAATCTGGCAGCAACAGTTCCAGCCGTCCGGCGTGCACGTCCTCGCAGACATCCAGCCACGACTTGTACGCCACACCCTGCCCCGCCACCGCCCAGCGCCTCACCAGATCAGCATCATCGGTGAGCAACGGGCCTGACACCGAAAACACTCGCCCGCCCAGCCGCCATTTGTCGTACACACGCCCCGCCAGCGTAAACAGCAAACACTCGTGTCGCATCAGGTCATCGGACACCATAGGCCGGCCCTTGCGCGCCAGGTACTCCGGCGATGCCACCAACACCCGGCGATTCCATGGCGCCAGCGCCAACGCGATGTAGTTCGCGTCTTCGATCACGCCGTAGCGAATGGCAACGTCCACCGGATCACGAAACAGATCGGCCACTTGATCGGAGATAAACAGGCGCAGATTCAGCGCCGGGTGCTGGCTGCGAAAATCCGTCAGCCACGGCAGCAGCATGTTTCGCCCCAGATCCGACGGCGCCGCCACCTGCAGCGTGCCTTGCAGCTCAGCGCTTTCCCGCTGCAGCTTTTCCCGGCCATCCCGTAACGCATCGAGCACCGTCTGGGCGGTCGGCAGGTACTGCTCGCCTTCAGCGGTAAGACGCAAGCTGCGCGTCGAGCGGGCAAACAGGCGAATATCCAGCTCGCGTTCGAGGCGCTTGATGGCCGCCGCGACTTGCCCCGGCAGCAGATCAACCTCCCGCGCGGCATTGGAGAAGCTGCCCAGCGCGGCGGTGCGAACGAACAGGGTCAGATCGTCGATTCGGATCATTTTCACTCCAGCCGTGAAAGTGTTGCCGGATTCTGCTGGTTTTTCTGCCTGACGAACAAGAACAAGATGGGTCCAACGTTTCAATACGCCTCTGTCATCCCATTTAGAGAGATCGCCATGAAAGCCGTCGCCTTCACCCAACACGGTCTGCCCATCGAAGATCCCAATGCGCTGCTCGATATGGATTTGCCCAAGCCAACGCCCGGCGCTCGGGATTTGCTGGTCGAAGTCAAAGCGATTTCGGTGAACCCGGTGGACACAAAAATCCGCGCCGGCTCTGCGGCCACCGACCCCAAAGTGGTCGGCTGGGACGCGGTCGGCGTGGTTCGCGAAACGGGCAGCGACGTCACGCTGTTCAAAGCCGGGGACGAAGTGTTCTACGCCGGTTCCATCGCACGTCCCGGCAGCTACAGCGAATTCCACCTTGTGGATGAGCGCATCGTCGGGCACAAACCCAAGACACTCGACAACGCCCACGCCGCCGCGCTGCCGCTGACCTCGATCACCGCCTGGGAATTGCTGTTTGACCGTCTGGGCGTTGAAGAAGGCGGCGGCGAAGGTGACAGCCTGCTGATCGTCGGTGCCGGTGGCGGCGTCGGTTCGATTCTGGTGCAACTGGCCCGCCAACTGACCAAGCTGACCGTGATCGGCACGGCGTCCCGTCCGGAAACCCGCGAGTGGGTCGAAAGCCTGGGCGCCCACCACGTCATCGATCACAGCCAGCCGCTGGTCGAGCAGCTGAACCAGATCGGCGTCCGCCAGGTGAGCCATGTCGCCAGCCTGACCCACACCGATTCGTACTTCACGCAGCTGATCGAGGCCCTCAAACCACAAGGCCAGTTGGCGCTGATCGATGACCCGAAATCCCTCGACGTCGTGCCGATGAAACGCAAGGCCCTGTCGCTGCACTGGGAATTGATGTTCACCCGCTCGCTGTACGAAACGCCGGACATGATCGCCCAACATGAACTGCTCAATCGCGTCGCCGACCTGATCGACCAGGGCGTACTGAAGACCACCCTCGGTGAGCATTTCGGCGCGATCAATGCTGAAAACCTGCGCCGCGCCCACGCCGTGATCGAAAGCGGCAAGGCCAAGGGCAAGATCGTTCTCGAAGGTTTCTGAACCTGTTTCCATTATTTGAATGGCCTGCTGCGGCAGTCCGGGAGTCGTTTGTGTCCATGAAACAGAACATGATGGTGTCGGCGCTGGCCCTGTCAGTCGCTTTGATCAGCCAGACCGGCATCGCCGCCACGATCGCGACCACCGCGCTACCCGCCAATGCACCGGCGGAAAAAACCATCGGTCAGCTTGAGCAGGTGTTCACCTTCCACGACGCCATGCCCACCGGCGTGACCGTGACGGAAACCGGGCGCATTTTCGTCAACTTCCCGCACTGGGGCGACGACGTGCCGTTTACCGTGGGTGAGATTCGTGACGGCAAAGTCGTCGCCTACCCCGATGCCGCCATCAACAAGGAAGATCCCAAAGACCCGGCGAAAGGGCTGATCAGCGTGCAAAGCGTGGTCGCCGACGGTCAGGGCCGCGTCTGGTTGCTGGACACCGCCGCACCGAATTTCGCCGCGCCAAAAGCCGGCGGCGCCAAGCTGGTGGCGGTTGATCTGGCCAGTAACAAGGTGGTCAAAACCCTGGTCTTCCCGGCCAACGTCATCCTGCCGAGCACCTACGTCAACGACATGCGCTTTGATTTTCGCAGCGGCAAGGAAGGCACGGTTTACGTGACGGATTCGTCGGTCTCCGGGCCCGGCGCGATCATCGTCATGGACATCGCCAGCGGCAAGGCGAGCCGTCGCTTGAGCGGCGCAAAATCCACTTCGGCCGATCCTGACTTCAAACCGGTCGTCGAAGGCCAAACCGCACTGGTCAGCAAAGGCCCAGACGGCAAGCCAAAAACCATGGCCGTTGCGTCTGATGGCATCGCCCTGTCCCCTGACGGCAAGACACTGTATTTCAGCGCGCTTTCCAGTCGCCACCTGTATGCCGTGCCCACCAAGATGCTGCGTGATGCAAGTGTGAGCGAGGCGCAACTGAACGCTGCGGTCAAAGATCTCGGCGAAAAAGGCGCGTCGGACGGTCTGGAAGCCGATGCCAACGGCGCGGTCTACGCCGGCGACTACGAACACAACGGCATCCGCAAACGCCTGGCCGACGGCAGTTGGCAGACCATCGTTCACGACCCTCGCGTGCTGTGGCCGGACACCTTGTCGGTCGGGCCGGATGGCTACCTGTATTTCACCGCCAACCAGCTGCAGCGCCAGGCCGGTTTCCACGATGGCAAGGATCTGCGCGAAAAACCCTACAGCCTGCTGCGGGTGAAGATCGACGCCGCGCCTGCACCGACTCGCTGATTCCGTTTTCCCATTTTGGAGATTCATCATGCAACTGACCGCACTGGCAAAATCGCGCTACACCACCAAAGCCTACGACGCCTCACGCAAGATCCCGCAGGAGACGATCCACGAGTTGCTGGAGCAACTGCGTCACAGCCCGTCATCGGTGAACTCGCAGCCATGGCACTTCATCGTCGCCTCCGATGAGCAGGGCAAAGCGCGCGTGGCCAAATCGGCCGAAGGTGGTTTTGCCTATAACGAAGCGAAGATGCTCAATGCCTCTCACGTCGTAGTGCTTTGCACCCGCACTGAAATGCCGGAATCGCACCTGCACGCCGTACTGGCCCAAGAAGCGGCTGACGGGCGCTTCGCCAACGACGAGGCCAGAGCCGGTCAGGACAAAACCCGTCGTGGCTACGTGGACATGCACAAATTCGATCAGAAAGACTTGCAGCACTGGATGGAAAAGCAAACCTACCTGGCGCTGGGCACCTTGCTGCTGGGCGCTGCATCGTTGGGCCTGGACGCGACGCCGATGGAAGGCTTCGACTTCAAGAAGCTCGACGAAGAACTGGGCCTGCGCGACAAGGGTTTCACCAGCCTGGTCGTGGTCAGCCTGGGCTACCGCAGCGACAGCGATTTCAACGCCAAACTGCCGAAATCGCGCCTGCCGGCCGAGACGGTGTTTACTTTCCTCTAACCCTTGCCGCACACGCCGGTAGGAGTGAGCTTGCTCTGGGCCGCATCCGGACGAAGACGGTCGTTCAGCCGCTGAAGATTTATCGGATGTCCCGGCCTATTCGCGAGCAAGCTCGCTCCCACAGGTCCATCATCTGCGGCCAACATCCGCGAGGCAGATGCAATTCTTGTGGGAGCGAGCTTGCTCGCGAAGAAGGTATTTCAGCCGCTGATTATTTAGCGGATGTTCGGGCCTCTTCGCGAGCAAGCTCGACTCCCACAGTTAGTCCGCCGGTAGTGACATCTTCGGTGTTTGACGGGAGTGCGGCAGCAGCGAGCCCTCATCTGCACCCCCTTCTCATTTGCCCCGATGCGTGCGCTCTGCTAGTGTCGCGCCGGTTTAACGTCTACCGGGATAGCCGCCATGGCCCGCAAGAAAGCTGCACTGGATTTCGAACAGTCCCTCACGGATTTGCAAACGCTCGTCGAGCGTCTGGAGAACGGTGAGCTGTCGCTGGAAGACTCACTGACCGCCTTCGAGCAAGGCATCCGCCTGACCCGCGAGTGCCAGAGCGCGCTGGCCCAGGCCGAGCAGAAAGTACAGGTTCTGCTGGAACGCGACGGCGAACTGGCCGAAGAGCCATTTGACGCGGAACAGCCGGAATGATCGCGGCGTATCAGGCACTCAGCCAGGCTCGCGTCAATGCGGCGCTGGAGACGCTGTTCGATGCGCCCGCCCCTGAATTGACCCGCCTTTACGCCGCCATGCGCTACAGCGTCACCAATGGCGGCAAGCGCGTGCGCCCGCTGCTGGTTTACGCCGCCTGCGAAGCCTTGGGCGGCAACGCCGAGCACGCCAACGGCGCGGCCTGCGCCGTCGAGCTGATCCACGCGTACTCGCTGGTGCACGACGACCTGCCAGCCATGGACGACGACGATTTACGTCGCGGCCTGCCCACCACCCACAAAGCCTTTGACGAAGCCTGCGCGATTCTCGCCGGCGACGGTCTGCAGACCCTTGCTTTCAGCGTGCTGAGCGATAACCCACTCACCCCGCAGAACGCCGACACCCGGCTGAAGATGGTCGCCACCCTCGCCCGAGCATCCGGCCCTGCCGGCATGGTCGGCGGACAGGCCATCGATCTCGGCTCGGTCGGGCTCAAGCTCGACCAGAAGGCGCTGGAATTCATGCACCGGCACAAGACCGGCGCACTGATCGAAGCCAGCGTCAGGCTTGGCGCCCTAGCCAGCGGCAACGCAACCCAGGTTCAACTCGATTCGCTGCAGATTTACGCCCGCGCCATCGGTCTGGCTTTTCAGGTCCAGGACGACATTCTGGACGTCGAAAGCGATACCGCCACGCTGGGCAAACGCCAGGGCGCCGATATTGCCCGGGACAAACCGACCTACCCCGCGCTGCTGGGTCTGGAAGAAGCCAAACATTACGCACTTGAATTGCGCGATCAGGCCCTTGTGGCGCTGAGACCGTTCGATGAGGCTGCGGAGCCCTTGCGCGCGTTGGCGCGTTATATCGTCGAACGCCGCAACTAGTCGAAGCCCGCAACGAGTCGAACCCCGCAACCAAGCGCAGGTCATAGGACTTATCGGGCGTGAGCGGCCTTGCTGCCGCTGCCCCATTTCGCCGGCAATCGTTTCTCCTGAACATCGCGTTGCTGCACATCGTGCGCAGCCGGTAATGCATCAGGTAAACTGCCGCCTCTTTTACTTATAACGATTCGCCTGATGCCCACGACGTTCAAAGAGATTCCCCGCGAGCGCCCGTCCACGCCGCTGCTCGACAAGGCAGCGACGCCGGACGGCCTGCGCCGCTTAGGTGAAGCAGAGCTTGAAGCCCTGGCTGATGAACTGCGCCTGGAGCTGCTCTACACCGTTGGCCAGACCGGCGGCCACTTCGGCGCCGGCCTCGGCGTCATCGAACTGACCGTGGCCTTGCACTACGTCTTCGATACCCCCGACGACCGGCTGGTCTGGGACGTCGGTCATCAGGCGTACCCGCACAAGATCCTCACGGGTCGTCGCGAGCAGATGTCGACCCTGCGCCAGAAAGGCGGCGTGGCGGCATTCCCGCGTCGCAGCGAGAGCGAATACGACACCTTTGGCGTCGGTCACTCCAGCACCTCCATCAGCGCCGCGCTGGGCATGGCGATCGCCTCCCGGCTGCAAGGCAGTGAGCGCAAGTCCATCGCCGTAATCGGCGACGGCGCACTGACCGCCGGCATGGCCTTCGAAGCGCTGAACCACGCGCCCGAAGTCAGCGCCGACATGCTGGTGATCCTCAACGACAACGACATGTCGATCTCGCGCAACGTCGGCGGGCTGTCGAACTACCTGGCGAAAATCCTCTCAAGCCGCACGTACACGAGCATGCGCGAAGGCAGCAAGAAAGTGCTGTCGCGTCTGCCCGGCGCGTGGGAAATCGCTCGTCGTACCGAGGAATACGCCAAAGGCATGCTGGTGCCCGGCACGCTGTTCGAAGAACTCGGCTGGAACTACATCGGCCCGATCGATGGTCACGACCTGCCTATCCTGATCGCCACCCTGCGCAACATGCGCGACCTCAAGGGTCCGCAGTTCCTGCACGTGGTCACCAAGAAAGGCAAAGGCTTCGCACCGGCCGAGGTCGACCCGATCGGTTATCACGCGATCACCAAGCTTGATCCACTCAACGCACCGGTCGTGCCCAAGAAAGCCGGCGGTCCCAAGTATTCCGGCGTGTTCGGCCAGTGGCTGTGCGACATGGCCGAAGCGGACGAGCGTCTGGTGGGCATCACGCCTGCCATGAAAGAAGGCTCGGATCTGGTTGCGTTCAGTGAACGTTTCCCGGAGCGCTATTTCGACGTCGCCATTGCCGAGCAGCACGCGGTAACGCTGGCAGCGGGCATGGCCTGCGAAGGCGCCAAGCCGGTCGTGGCGATTTACTCGACGTTCCTGCAGCGTGGTTACGACCAGCTGATTCATGACGTCGCCGTGCAGAATCTGGACGTGCTGTTCGCCATCGACCGCGCCGGTCTGGTGGGCGAAGACGGCCCGACCCACGCCGGCAGTTTCGATCTGTCGTACCTGCGTTGCATCCCCGGCATGCTGGTCATGACGCCGAGCGATGAAAACGAGCTGCGCAAAATGCTCACAACCGGTCACCTGTTCAAAGGCCCCGCCGCCGTGCGTTACCCCCGCGGCAACGGCCCCAATGCCGTGATCGAGAGCAGTCTCGAACCGCTGGAAATCGGCAAGGGCGTGGTTCGCCGTCAAGGTAGCAAAATCGCGATGCTGGTGTTTGGCGTGCAGTTGACCGAAGCGCTGATCGTGGCGGAAAAGCTCGACGCGACCGTGATGGACATGCGTTTCGTCAAACCGCTGGACGAGGCACTGGTGCGCGAAATGGCCGGCAGCCACGACTTGCTCGTGACGATCGAAGAAAACGCCATCATGGGCGGTGCCGGTGCGGCGGTCAGCGAGTTCCTGGCGCGAGAGAACATTCTTAAGTCAGTGCTGCACCTGGGCCTGCCGGATGTGTACGTCGAGCACGCCAAACCGGCGCAGATGCTGGCGGAGTGCGGGCTGGATGCTGCCGGGATCGAAGCGTCGATCAACCAGCGCCTGCTGAAGATGTAGACAGTTACAGGCGTAAGCGGGATGGCCGAGCGACCGGGTCATTCCGCAAACTTGTGAGAGTGAGCTTGCTCACGAAAACGTTTGTGCCTTCGACACATCTTCATCGCCTGACACTCAGCATTCGCGAGCAAGCTCGCTCCCACAGTTAATTTTTCAGCAGGTCCATCTCTGGCATTGTCCGGGCGATGGGAGGCGTGAGACTGTCCTGCTGTGGTTGTACACCGCAATCAGCTGACGAACGCGAACCCTGTGGGAGTGAGCTTGCTCACGAAGACGTCTGCCCATTTAACGTATCTTCATCGCCTGTAACCCGGCATTCGCGAGCAAGCTCGCTCCCACTGGGGCCAGGGGTGTCAGACAGCATACTTGTATAGAACATGACGATTTCCCGCCTTGCCCTCGCCTTCTCCCTCATCCCCGCCACGCAGGCCTTCGGCGATCAGCCTGATCGCGAAAGCGCCCTGAAGCTGGACAACGTGGTGATCAGCGCCAATCGCCAGGTCGAGCAGCGTGATGCCAGCACTGCGGCGAGCACCGTATTCACCCGTGCCGACATCGAGCGGCTGCAACCGAGTAGCGTCACTGACCTGTTGAGTCGCGTGCCCGGCGTGCAAGTGGCGCCCAGCGGCGGCCGGGGCAGTTTGCCGGGGATTTTCATTCGCGGGACCAAAGCTGCGCAGAGCCTGGTGTTGGTCGATGGGCAGCGCATTGCCAATGCCACGTCGGCGGACAGTAACTTGCAATACCTCGACGTCGAGCAGATCGAGCGCGTGGAAGTGCTGCGCGGTTCTCGCTCGGTCATCTACGGCGCTGACGCCATTGGCGGCGTGATCCAGATCTTCACTCGACGGGGCGCCGGGCAAGGCCTCCAGGCCCGCCTGCATACGGGTTTTGGCAATCGCGGCACGCAGCAGCAGAGCCTCGGCGTGTCGGGCGGTGATCAGCAAACGCATTTCAACCTCAGCACCAGCCTGGATGAAACGGCAGGCATCGACCGCACCGGCCCGTCCTTCGCCAGCGATGACGATCACGACGCCTACCGCAATAAATCCCTGAGCCTGAACCTCAGCCAATGGCTCAGCGACGACGTGGAGGTCGGCTTCAACGCTCTGGATAACCGGGGCAAGACCGAGTTCGACAACCCGTTCGGTTTGTTCGACCCGGTCACGTTCAACACCGTGGGTCAGCAGCAATACAGCAAGTTTGACCTGAGCAGCCTCGGCACCTACGTCGACGCCCGCATCAACCAGACCTGGAAAACCCGTCTGGAGCTGGGCCACAGCGAGAATCGCGAAAAGACGCTGGATAAGCTGAGCAACGATCACTACGTGTTCAACACCTACCGCGACTCGTTCAATTGGCAGAACGACCTGACCCTGGACGAGCGCAACAGCCTGATGCTGGGAGCCGACTGGTACGAAGACCGCGTCAACAGCAGCACGCCGTTCGACGAGGACAGCCGCTGGAACCGCGCGGCGTTCATCCAGCATCGTTTCAAAGGCGAGCACTTCTCGACCGAGCTCGGCCTGCGCCATGATCAGAACGAGCAGTTCGGCAGCCAGAACACCTGGAGCGGCACCCTCACCGTTCCGCTCAATGACGCCAACGACGTGCTGCTGTCCTACAGCGAAGGCTTCCGCGCGCCGACGTTCAACGACCTGTATTACCCGGACTTCAGCAACCCGAATCTCAAACCCGAGCACTCCAAAAGCTACGAGCTGCAATGGCGCAGTCGCCTGAGCGAAACCGCCCGCCTTGAGGCCTCGCTGTATCGCACTGATCTGCAGGACGCGATTGCCCTCGACAGCGACTTTCGCCCCCAAAACATCGGCTCGGCACGGATCAAGGGTGTCGAAGCGTCCCTTGAGCAGCAATTGTTCGGCTGGACCGGCAAGCTCGGCGCGTCGGTCATCGACCCCCGTGATCGGGACACCGGCCATACGCTCAACCGCCGCGCCCGCCGAACCCTGAACCTCGATCTTGATCGGCAGTTCGATCGCCTGGGCGTTGGCGCTAGTTGGCAGGCCGTCAGCGATAGCTACAACGACGAGGCCAACACCCAGCACATCGGCGGCTATTCGTTGTTTGGATTGCGCAGCAGCTGGAAAGCCAGCGACGAAGTGAAGCTTGAGTTCAAACTGGATAACGCCCTGGACAAACGCTACAGCCGCACGCTGTACAGTTTTGATGGCAGCAATTACGGCTATCGCGAAGAGGGTCGAACGTGGATGTTTGGCGTGACCTGGACGCCTGAGCTGTAGATTTGCAGCCCGCCTGTTCAGCGTTCCGGCGCTATTACGCTGCACACCTTCGCCACCGCTTCCACCATCTGCCCGCTTGCTCGTTCGAAGCCTTTATCGGGCACGGCAAACAGGCGACCGGCTTTCACGGCCTTCAACTGCGACCAGGTTTTCCATGCCGACAACAATGCAGCGTCGCTGGCGAGAATCACGTCCGGATCTCGCTGCAGCACTGACTCGATACTCACCTGCGGCGCCGGTAGGGTCAGGTCTTCAAACACGTTGCGTGCGCCGCACACGGCCAGTGCATCGCTGATGATCTGGCCGCCGCCTACGGTGTAAAGCGGCTGATCCCACACTTGGTAGAACACCTTCAGCGGGACATCGCGGCGATAACGCTCACGCAATCCGGCCAATCGCTGACGGAAATCCCCCGCTACTTGTCGTCCACGATCGGCGAGGCCAAGGCGTTCGCCCATCTGCTCGATCTGATCAGCCAGTTCTTTCAGCGTGTGGGGCTCGGCGGTGTAGGTGGGAATGTTCAGGCGCTTCAGTTGATCGCGCTGGGCCGCGCTGACACTCCCGGGCCATAGCAGCAAAAGATCGGGCTGCAAACTGAGCAGGCGCTCGATGTCGAGCTGCCCGTAGCGACCCACCGAAGGCAGGCCTGCCACCTTTGTTGGGCGTGGGCCGCCGTCGAGCACGCCGACCAGCAGATCGGCGGCATCCAGTTCGATAACAATCTCAGTCAGAGAGGGTGCAAGGCTAACGACCCGCTGCGCAGCGCCGGCCTGAAAAGCAACCAGCAACAGGAGAAAAGCAACCAAGTGGCGCATCAAGCGCGTCCAGCCTGCGCCAGACGACGGCGCAGACTGCAAAGCATCACGCCGGGTCGACTTCGCTTTGATGCTCGTTGCCCATCATGTGGCCCAGCTTGCCGGCCTTGGTCGCCAGATAGAGCTTGTTGTGCGGATTGTGGCCGGTGTGCAGCGGCACACGCTCGGCGACGTTGATGCCCATGTCGGTCAGCGCTTTGACCTTGCGCGGGTTATTGGTCATCAAGCGCAGGGACTTGATGCCCAGATGCTCAAGCATCGGCAGGCAAATGCCGTAATCGCGCTGGTCAGCGGCGAAGCCCAGGCGCTCGTTGGCTTCAACGGTGTCGGCACCGCCGTCCTGCAATTCATACGCGCGGATCTTGTTCATCAAGCCTATGCCGCGGCCTTCCTGGCGCAGGTACAACAGCACGCCGCGGCCTTCGGCGGCGATGGCGCGCAACGCCGCCTCAAGCTGGGAACCGCAGTCGCAGCGCTGACTGAACAGCGCATCACCGGTCAGGCATTCGGAATGCACACGGCCGAGCACCGGGGCGCCATCTGACACATCGCCGAGGGTCAGCACAACATGCTCGCGACCGTTTTCCTGCTCGAGAAAGCCGTTCATCTTGAAAGTGGCAAAGGGGGTAGGCAGCTTGGAAGCCGCGACAAATACGACGGGCACCGGGTGCTCCTGATCAGTATGAGGGCTGGAAATTCGCAACATTGTAACAGCAGGTTCCGGCAGACGCTTAGGCTGAATTGTCGGCCAATCAGATCAACAAGTTTGATCAGTGGGCAGCGTCATTACCGGATTGACGACCGTCTGTGTCGAACGGATACGCATGCTTCCAGCGTGCAAAGATCGGCCGCAGCTTGCCGCTGTGAACAAGTTCGCCCATCCGTACGTCAAACAGATCCCGCAGCGCGTGCCCTCGCGGGGTATCGGCAAAGCTCAGGTACAACGGAATGGACGTGAGATAGGTCAGCCGATAACGCTGAGGATCGTCGCTTTGGGCGAGGACAAAGTCCATTTCCGGTTTGGCATCGATATACAGATCCGCGCGCCCGTATTCGAGCATCGGCAGAACGTGATCGCGCCGGGCGACCTCGTTGAAGTGCGTCACGTTGGGCAGATAGTGCTGATACTCGTAGCCACGCACCCAGGCCAAACGGTATTTGCCCAGCGTCTGCAGAGAAGGAAGCGGCTTGGAGGCCAGACCCAGCGTGTAAATCTCGTCGGTGTCGTAGTTCCACTTCGAGTAGAGCGTGCCCTCGACCTCATCCTTATAGGCGGCAATCCACGCGTCGGCCTCGCCCCGCTGCACCAGCCCGACCGCGCGGGTGTACGGCTCAATGCGCTGCTCGACCTTGACGCCGGCCGGCTCGAATATCTCCCGCATCAAATCCCAACCCAGCCCCGTGCCGTCGGTTTCGGTGTAACCAATCCAGTGCTCGCTGACCAGCTGGATGTCAGTAGGCTTGTCAGACATCGGCGCAGGGGTAGCCGCATCGGCAGTCGCCCAGACACTTGTCATCAGCAACCACACAGCGAGCAGCCATCCCACCCCTGAACGCCTCATGAGCGTAGCCCCTACATCACGGCCCACAGCCAGACCAGCCCTTGCATTGCCAGCCATGCGAAAACACCGGCGAGGACATCATCCAGCATGATGCCGACGCCGCCGTGCACATGCTTGTCGATCCAGTGAATGGGCCAGGGCTTGAGGATGTCGAAAAAGCGGAACACCAGAAAACCCACCAGCAGCCAGCCCCAGCCTTCGGGTACCAGCCACAAAGTAATCCACATCCCGACCATCTCGTCCCAGACGATGCCTTCATGGTCGTGAACGCGCAGGTCGTCCGCCACCTTGCCGCACAGCCAGAAGCCGAACAGTATCGTCAGGCCGAGCACCAGCCAGTAGCCCCAGTCCGGCAGCATTTGCCACAGCGGGATAAACGGCACGGCAACCATCGAACCCCAGGTGCCGGGCGCTTTGGGCAATGTGCCGGAGCCGAAACCGAAGGCCAGGAAATGCCACGGATTGGTCCAAACGGACGGAGGAACGTTCTCCGCCGGGACCTGATTAGGATGATCTGTCACCGTGTCTCCTGAAAATGTTGATAGCCCCGAGTCAACGGGGTGACGTCCTGCCCAAGTGCGTCGATCAGCGCCACACCGTGGCCTTCGACCACCCGACCCAGAACGAAAACAGGCAACCCTGCAGCCTGAAGTTCAGCCAGCCATGATGGCGGCAACGTGAAGGCCAGTCTGTAGTCATCGCCCCCACTGAGCGCCGCATTCAACGCCGCATCAGGCCCGAAAAAACTCAGCAGCGCGTCAGACATCGGCACTTTTTCGCGCTCAACGAGCAAACGCACGCCCGATGCGGTGGCGATATGTCCGCAGTCGGCGAGCAGTCCGTCAGAGATGTCCAGCGCCGCGCTGGCCTTGCCGCGCAACGCGATGCCCAGCTCGAACTGCGGCTGCGGCGACCAGTAACGCGCCAGCAAGGCCTGAGTGGTAGACGCCTCGGTGCTGCGCTGGTTCAACACCAACGGCAGCGCTCCGGCCCCGTCGCCCAGCGGACCGCCCACGCACAACAAATCGCCGGGCCGTGCACCGCTTCGGGTCAAGGCCTGCCCGGTGGGTACGGTGCCGAATACGGTGACGGTCAGGCTCAACGGCCCGCGCGTGGTGTCGCCGCCGATCAGGTGCAGGCCGCAGCCTTGGGCCATGGTGTTCAATCCACGGGCGAACGCTTCCAGCCAGTCGGCGGAAACCTGCGGCAGGGTCAGAGCAAGGGTGAAAGCGAGAGGACTGGCGCCCATGGCAGCCAAGTCGCTGGCCGACACGCCGAGAGCGCGCTGGCCGAGCAGGAAAGGATCGCAGACGTCGGGGAAATGCACCCCGGCGACCAGCGTGTCAGTGGAGATGGCGAGTTGCTCGCCAGCGGCCACCGACAACAGGGCGCAGTCGTCGCCGATCCCCAAGGCAACGCCTTCGCCGGGCTGCGCGCAGGGCGCAGCGGCAAAGTAATTGCGGATCAGCTCGAACTCGCCCATGGCGGAGACGCTCAGGTTCTGGAGAAACCCAGAAGCCTCAGCGCTTGTGCGCCTTCACTTCGACTTCGCGCAGACGCGGAGCCAGCTTGTCGAGCACGCCGTTGACGAACTTGTGGCCGTCGGTCGAACCGTAGACTTTCGCCAGCTCGATACCTTCGTTGATGACCACGCGGTACGGCACGTCGATGCGCTCCAGCAGCTCCCAGGTCGACAGACGCAGAACCGCCAGCTCAACCGGGTCCAGCTCGTCGATGGTCAGGTCCAGACATGGCGCCAGCGCTGCGTCGATCTTGTCCTGATTGCCCGGAACACCGTGGAGGATGTCGTGGAAGTAAGCGGCATCGACGGAGGTGAAATCGTTGTCGACGCGAAATTGTGCTTCGATTTCGTTCAGCGACTGGCCAGCCATGTGGCGCTGGTAAAGGGCCTGCATCGCCATCTGGCGAGCGGCACGACGCTTTTCGCTTTTCGATGGCTTGCCAGCGTCTGCCGCACGTGGATCACGCGGGTTGAACTGATCGCTTTCGTCGTTAATCACTTGGCCTCCAACTGCGCCAACAGGCTGACCATCTCGATGGCGGACAAGGCAGCTTCAGCGCCTTTGTTGCCGGCCTTGGTGCCGGAACGCTCGATCGCCTGCTCGATGGAATCGACAGTCAGGACGCCGAACGCGACCGGTACGCCGAACTCCATGGACACCTGGGACAGGCCCTTGGTGCATTCGCCAGCGACGTATTCAAAGTGCGGGGTGCCGCCACGAATGACGGCGCCGAGGGCGATGATGGCGGCGAATTCGCTGCGTTGAGCGACCTTCTGCACGACCAGCGGGATTTCGAACGCGCCCGGTGCGCGGATGATGGTGATGTCGCTTTCGCTCACGCCATGGCGAACCAGGGCATCAACGGCACCGCTCACCAGGCTTTCGACGACGAAGCTGTTGAAGCGGCCAACCACCAGGGCATAGCGACCTTGGGGGGCGATGAAGGTACCTTCGATGGTCTTCAGGGTCATTCGGCTGAGTCTCGTGTTCTCGTATTAAAGAGCATGAAAGCGCGCATCGGGCGCGCGCTTTCAGGGATTTTAGGCCACGAATGGGCGACTGCAGGGACCAGAACCACCCACGGCTGAACGCTGTCGGGGCCTGTCACCTGCCGGTCTTTATTCGGAGGGCACGTATTCTACAACTTCCAGATCGAAACCGGATATCGCATTGAACTTCATTGGCGAACTCATCAGGCGCATTTTGCGCACGCCGAGGTCACGAAGGATCTGCGAACCGGCACCGACGGTGCTGTAAGTGGTCGGCGTCTTGATCGGTGTGCCGCCAGCGGTTTCACGCACATGGGCCAGAACCGTGTCGCCATCGAGCGGGTGACCGAGCAGCAGCACGACGCCGCTGCCGGCCTCGGCCACGGTCTTCATGGCAGCGCGCAGGCTCCAGCGGCCGGGCTGCTTGACCATCAGCAGGTCGCGCAGCGGGTCCATGTTATGCACGCGAACCAGTGTGGCTTCTTCCGCGCAGATCTTGCCCAGCGTCAGCGCCAGGTGCACGTCACCTTCGACGGAATCGCGGTAGGTCACCAGATTGAAATGGCCCAGTTCGCTGTCGAGAGGCTGCTCGGCGATCCGCTGAACGGTACGTTCGTGGATCATCCGGTAATGAATCAGGTCGGCAATGGTACCGATCTTGATGTTGTGCTCGGCCGCGAAAGCTTCCAGTTCAGTACGACGGGACATGGTGCCGTCGTCGTTCATGACTTCGCAGATCACGCCGGTCGGCTCGAAACCGGCCATGCGCGCCAAGTCGCATGCCGCTTCGGTATGGCCTGCGCGGGACAGTGTGCCACCGGCTTGGGCCATCAACGGGAAGATGTGGCCCGGGCTGACGATGTCTTCAGCCTTGGCGTCTTTGGCAGCAGCGGCCTGAACGGTGCGCGCGCGGTCGGCGGCGGAAATCCCGGTGGTCACACCCTCGGCGGCTTCAATGGACACGGTGAACTTGGTGCCGAAGCCCGAGCCATTGCGCGGCGCCATCAACGGCAGTTTCAGGGTTTCGCAGCGCTCACGGGTCATCGGCATGCAGATCAGGCCACGGGCGTAACGCGCCATGAAGTTGATGTGCTCGGCCTTGACGCACTCGGAGGCCATGATCAGATCGCCTTCGTTCTCGCGGTCTTCGTCATCCATGAGGATGACCATCTTGCCTTGGCGAATGTCTTCAACCAGTTCTTCGATGCTGTTGAGCGCCACGCGGCACCCCCTTCAATTCAGGATTTGAGGTAGCCGTTGGCGGCCAGAAAGCTTTCGCTGATGTTGCCGCCCTGGGCAGGCGTCGGATCAGCCGCTTTGTCACCGAGCAGCAAACGCTCGAGGTAACGCGCTAGGAGGTCGACTTCCAGGTTGATCTTACGGCCCGGGCGGTAGTCGCCCATGATGGTTTCGGCGAGCGTGTGCGGCACGATGGTCAGCTCGAACTCGGCGCCGTTGACGGCGTTCACGGTCAGGCTGGTGCCGTCGACGGTGATCGAGCCTTTGTGGGAGATGTACTTGGCCAGCTCGCGGGGTGCACGCATGCGGAACTGGATCGCACGGGCGTTTTCCTCGCGGGACAGCACCTCGCCGACGCCGTCGACGTGCCCGCTGACCAGATGGCCGCCCAGGCGCGTGGTCGGGGTCAGGGCTTTTTCCAGATTGACCCGGCTGCCGGTTTTCAGATCGACGAAGGCAGTGACGTTCAGGGTTTCGCGGCTGACGTCGGCCCAGAAGCCGTCGCCTGGCAATTCAACGGCGGTCAGGCAGACGCCGTTGACCGCGATGCTGTCGCCCAGTTTGACGTCGGAAAGGTCGAGCTTGCCGGTCTCTACGTAAACGCGGACGTCGCCGCCTTTCGGAGTGATGGCGCGGATGCTGCCGATGGATTCGATGATGCCGGTAAACATGGGTGCTCCTGGAAAACAGGGCCAGCGCTGAGCGCGAAAGCCGGAATTATACGCCGGGGTGCGACGCGGGTATCGCAATGACTCGCCAGTCATTGCCGACCGCGCGCATTTCGACGATCTTGAGTTCGAGCGCTTCGCTCATCTGCGCCAGCGGCAGGTCCAGCAACGGCCGCGCCGACGAGCCCATGAATTTGCCCGCCACGAAGATCTGGAATTCATCCACCAGGCCCAGCCGGGTAAACGCGCCGGCCAGTTTGGGACCGGCTTCGACCAGCACGTCATTAACGCCCCGGGCCGCCAGTTCAACCAGCAACTTGCGCAGGTCGACATGCCCGCCGCTGCTGGGCAGTGCCAGCAGTTCGTGGCCTTCGTCGTGGTATCGCTCGCGGGCCGATGCAGCTGCGCAGGTCGCCACCAGCGCGCTGCCCGCTTTAAAGAAGGGCGCGTCGAGAGGCACCCGCAAACGCCCGTCGATCAACACGCGCAACGGCGGGCGGGTCGCGGCCAGGGCGCTGAGTTCGGCGTTCAGGCCCAACTCGTCAGGGCGCACGGTGAGCCGCGCGTTGTCGGCGAGCACGGTATCGGCGCCGGTCAGCACCACGCTCGACTGCGCACGCAGGCGCTGTACGGCAGATCGCGCTTCAGGGCCGGTGATCCACTGGCTTTCGCCGCTGGCCATGGCCGTGCGTCCGTCGAGGCTCATCGCCAGCTTGACCCGCACGTACGGCAGGCCGTGTTCCATACGCTTGAGAAACCCTTTGTTAAGCGCCCGCGCTTCGCTTTCGAGCACGCCGCTCTGCACCGCAATGCCCGCGTTCATCAGGCGCAACAGGCCACGGCCGGCGACGTCGGGATTGGGGTCTTGCATGGCGGCGACCACACGCGCCACACCGGCATTGACCAGCGCGTCGGCGCACGGCGGGGTGCGGCCATGATGGCTGCAGGGTTCGAGGGTGACGTAAGCGGTAGCGCCCTTCGCCTTGTCGCCCGCCTGGCGCAGCGCATGCACTTCTGCGTGGGGCTCGCCGGCGCGGACGTGCCAGCCTTCGCCGACAATTGCGCCATCACGCACGATCACGCAGCCAACACGCGGGTTGGGATGCGTCGAGTAGACGCCCTTGCGCGCCAGTTCCAGCGCCCGCGCCATGTAGGCTGCGTCGAGCACGCCTTGCTCTGTCGAGGTCATGCTCACTCTTTAACCGGCTCGCGGGCCAGTCGGTCGATTTCTTCGCGGAATTCGTTGAGGTCCTGAAACCGCCGATAAACAGAAGCAAAGCGGATGTACGCCACTTCGTCGAGCTTCTGCAATTCGCCCATGACCAGCTCACCCACGATCAGCGATTTGACCTCGCGCTCGCCGGTCGCACGCAGTTTGCTTTTGATATGGGCCAGGGCCGCTTCGAGGCGCTCGACGCTGACCGGGCGCTTCTCCAGCGCGCGCTGCATGCCGGCGCGCAGCTTCTCTTCGTCGAAGGGCTGACGGCTGCCATCCTGCTTGATCAGCCGGGGCAGAACCAGTTCAGCGGTTTCGAATGTGGTGAAGCGTTCTTCGCAGGCGACGCATTCGCGGCGGCGGCGAACCTGATCGCCTTCAGCAACGAGGCGCGAGTCAATGACTTTGGTGTCGTTGGCACCGCAAAAGGGACAGTGCATGGTGGCAGGCAACAAAAAAAGGGAGGGCCATGGTAGCGCATCTCGCTGGCAAGACAAGTCCGGGGCTTTAAGGTATATAGACGCGCATTCAGTGCGGTGAAACCCGTCGCACTCAGCGATACTGCGCCATCCCGTGCGTATCTCGCCCGCATTCTGCTTTGTCTGGAGCTGTTCATGACGCTACGTACGCTTGCTGTAATCAGCCTTGTGGGCCTGCTCGCTGCCTGCAGCACGGCCGAAGCGCCAAAACCTGCGGCATCCGCCAAACCTGCGCCCAACGCCATTACGCTGCCGGAAGGGCAAGGTCCGTTGCAGCCGTTCCAGCGCGAATTGAGCGGCCAGTTGCTGGGCGTGCCGGCCGGCGCAGAGGTCGAGCTGGCGCTGCTGGTGATCGACGATCGCAATCGCCCGCAGAAGCTGCTGACCAGCACCAAGTTGATCGGCAACAACCAGTCGCTGCCGTTCCAGCTGCGTTTCAATCCTGAGGCCTTTCCGGTGGGCGCGCGCGTCGAGCTGCGCGGCCGCGCCAGCAAGTCGGGTCAGTTGATTCTGCATCTGCCGTCCGTGCTGATCACCCAGCCCACCACTCAGGCGCTGGGTCAGCTGCAATTCGCTCCCGCGCCGTGACCGCTCCGTTTCACCTGCAAGCCGCATTGGGCGAACTGTTGGGCGATGCGCAACTGGTTGCCGAAGCGCTGCCGGGTACGGACCTGAAGCTGTGGCTGATCGACGCGAACAATATGGATCGCGCGTTCAGCCCCGAGGAAACCCGGCGCATTCTTGAAGACCCGCCCTACTGGAGTTTCTGTTGGGCCAGCGGCCTGGCGCTGGCGCGGTTTCTCGCCGAGCAGCCGCAGTGGGTCGCGGGCAAGCGCGTGCTGGATTTCGGCGCAGGCTCGGGTGTCGCAGGCATTGCGGCGATGAAAGCCGGGGCGCTTGAAGTCGTCGCCTGTGATCTCGATCCGCTGGCGATCGGGGCCTGCCGAGCCAACGCTGAGCTGAACGGCGTGACGCTTCAGTATTCGGGTGACTTCTTCGCCGAAGACGATCGTTTCGACCTGATCCTGGTGGCGGACGTGCTGTACGACCGCGCCAACCTGCCGTTGCTGGATCAGTTTCTCAGTCGTGGCAAACAAGCGTTGGTGGCCGATTCCAGGGTGCGGGACTTTCAGCACCCCTTGTATCAGCGACTGGGAATTCTGGAGGCGCTGACGCTGCCCGATCTGGCCGAGCCGTGGGAGTTTCGCAGGGTGAGCCTTTATCATGCGGTCAGGTCATGACTCGCTTCGCGCGCGCAATTGTGCGGCAGGCATCAACCCCGCTTTCGACAATCCACCCAGCGCTTTATAGTTCGCGCCATCAAGCCTTTTTTCGAGACTAGCGATGAGCCAGGACACGCCGTACATCTTCGATGCGACCACCGCCACTTTCGATCAGATGGTCATCGAGAATTCCTTTCACAAACCCGTGCTGGTGGATTTCTGGGCCGAGTGGTGTGCGCCGTGCAAGGTGCTGATGCCGCTGCTGCAACAGATCGCCGAGAGTTATCAGGGCGAGTTGCTGCTGGCGAAGGTCGACTGCGACGCTGAACAGGACATCGTGGCGCGCTTCGGCATTCGCAGCCTGCCCACCGTGGTGCTGTTCAAGGACGGCCAGCCGGTAGATGGGTTCTCCGGCGCCCAGCCTGAATCGCAAATCCGCGCACTGCTTGAGCCCCACGTGCAAATGCCACCGCCGGCCGCCGCCGACCCGCTGAAAACCGCGCAGGCGATGTTCGCCGAGAGCCATTTCGCCGAAACCGAAGCGGTTCTGCAGACCATCCTCGCCGAGGACAACACCAACGCTGCCGCGCTGATTTTGTATGCGCGCTGCCTGGCCGAACGTGGCGAGCTGACGGAAGCGCGCACGGTGCTGGACGCGGTGAAGAGCGATGAGCACAAAGCCGCGCTGGCCGGGGCGAAGGCGCAATTGACGTTCCTGGGTGAGGCCGCCGCGTTGCCTGACGTCGCCGAGCTGAAGTCGCGCCTGGCGCAGAACCCGCAGGACGACGAAGCCGCGCACCAACTGGCTATCCAGCAATTGTCCCGTCAGCAATACGAAGCCGCGCTGGAAGGACTGCTCAAGCTGTTCATCCGCAACCGCAGCTACAACGAAGGCCAGCCGCACAAGACGCTGCTGCAGGTGTTCGACTTGCTGGGGAATGATCACCCGCTGGTCACGACCTACCGTCGTCGGCTGTTTGCGGCGCTTTACTAGCCTTCCCTGCTGAAGCCGGTCTTTTAATGGACCGAGCCAGTCCCAAGGAATGTACGCGGTCTACTTGCGGGACCGGCTTTAGCCGGGAAGAGGCCCGCATGAGCACCCTCAATTTTGTGGTGTGACGGCTGAAGCATTCCCGGCTAAAGCCGGTCCTACACGGGTCCAAAAACGGTTGTGTGTATCATTCGATCCAGTGATACACCGGCGTGTCGCCCTGGCTTTCCACTTTCACGTTGGCGCTGTGGCGCATCCGCACCATCAGGCGTTTGCCCGCAGCGGTACTGCCGGACAGACCCTCCAACTGACCGAGCAGATCCGGCCCGGTCAGATGGCCCGCTTTGCGCAACAGCTCTTGAGCGATATCCCAGACAGCATCGTTGCGACTGGCCGCAGGCTTGACGGACGTATCAACCGGCGCCGACGTTGCCTGCACCTGCGCGCCTAGCTGAATGCCCAGCCGTGTCCAGTCGGCGTCGTCCATTTCCACAGTCAGATCCACCGGCAGATCGCCGACGGTTCCACGGATTCGCAGCATGGGGTGTGTCCTCTGATAGGGCGGACCGGCATGGTCCCACAGGAATTGTCGACCTGCACGTGATCCCTGACAGCTCACCCTCCCACAAGGCTGATTGAAAAAGTTAAGAAACAGCGCAACGCATTGTTATAAGATCACATAACAAATTTCAGACTCACCCCCGGAGCTTCCCCATGCGTCGTTTGCTACTCGCCCTGCCCTTCGCCTTGCTGCCCCTCGCTGCTGCTCAAGCGTCCGATGAACATGACCACGATCATGAGCACGGCAGTCTCGGCGCGCATGTGCACGGTGTCGCGCGGCTGGATATGGCGCTGGACGGTCGCACCCTGGAACTGGAACTCGACACGCCGGCGATGAACATCGTCGGCTTCGAGCACCCGGCAACCACGGACGCAGACAAGATGACGCTTGCTCTGGCCAAGGAAACCCTGCTCAAACCCCACGCCCTGTTCAGTCTCCCGGAAGCAGCCGGATGCACCGCGACCAAACAGCGGGTGGAAAGCACGCTGTTCGGCGACAAGGATGACGACGATCACGACCACGCCGATGGCGACGCGGCTGAACACGAGCACAGCGAAATTCACGGCCACTATCAGTTCACCTGCAGCGCGCCGAACGTGCTCAACAAGCTCGATCTGACCCAGCTGTTCAAAAGCTTCCCGGCCACCCAGACCATTCAGGTGCAGCTGGTGACACCGAAACGCCAGATGGGCGCTGAAGTGCGTCCGAGCAATCCGGTGGTCAAGTTTTAACCAACGCCACTCCATCAGCGACCGGGCTTCCCGGTCGATCACTTTTCAAACGCACGTGTGGCCATGACTCAAGCGCTCATTGAATTGTCCGAACTCGGCTTCAGCTGGCCGGGGCATCCGCAGCTGCTGGACATTCCGGCGTTTCGCCTCGATGCCGGCGAAACCCTGTTTCTCAAAGGCCCCAGCGGCAGTGGCAAAACCACGCTGCTCGGTCTGCTGGGCGGTGTGCAGCGCCCCAGCCGCGGCAGCGTTCGCCTGCTCGGCCAAGAACTGACACAGCTCTCGGCCGGCGACCGGGACAGGTTTCGTGTCGACCACACCGGCTACATCTTTCAGCAATTCAATTTGCTGCCGTTTTTGTCGGTGCGCGAGAACGTCGAGCTGCCCTGCCGCTTTTCCAAACTACGCACGCAGCGGGCGACCCAACGCCACGGCAGCGTCGACATAGCGGCCGAAACCCTGCTCGCTCACTTGGGTTTGAAAGACCCCGAAATGCTCAGCCGCCGCGCCGATTCGCTGTCCATCGGTCAGCAGCAACGGGTTGCTGCCGCTCGCGCCCTGATCGGCCAGCCGGAGCTGGTGATCGCCGACGAACCGACGTCGGCGCTGGATGCCGACGCCCGGGAAGCATTCATCCAGTTGCTGTTCGCTGAATGCCGGGAGGCCGGCGCCAGCCTGCTGTTCGTCAGCCACGATCAGAGCCTGGCGCCGCTGTTCGACCGCAACCTGTCGCTGGCCGAACTTAATCGCGCCGCCGTCGCTGCAGAGGTTTGAGATGTATATTCTTCGTCTGGCGCTGGCCAGCCTCGCCAACCGCCGCTTCACTGCCTTCCTCACCGCGTTCGCCATCGCCCTTTCCGTCTGCCTGCTGCTGGCGGTCGAACGGGTGCGCACCGAAGCACGCGCCAGTTTTGCCAGCACCATCAGCGGCACGGACCTGATCGTCGGCGCGCGCTCGGGGTCGGTCAACCTGCTGCTGTACTCGGTGTTCCGCATCGGCAACGCCACCAACAACATTCGCTGGGACAGTTTCGAGCACTTCGCCAACAGCAAGCAGGTGAAGTGGGCGATCCCGATTTCCCTCGGCGACAGCCATCGCGGCTATCGCGTGATGGGCACCAACGAATCGTATTTCGAGCATTACCAGTACG
Source organism: Pseudomonas sp. Ps21-P2 (assembly GCF_039672565.1). Classification (NCBI taxonomy): domain Bacteria; kingdom Pseudomonadati; phylum Pseudomonadota; class Gammaproteobacteria; order Pseudomonadales; family Pseudomonadaceae; genus Pseudomonas; species Pseudomonas sp. Ps21-P2. The sequence continues at coordinate 53,042 of NZ_JBDFPL010000010.1, read as the reverse complement.
GCCGTCAGCAGCACCTGGAGCTGGCCGACGGCCGGCCGTTCGCCACCGACCCGTTCGAAGTAGTGCTCGGTGCGGAAGTGGCGGATGCGCTGCATTACAGACTGGGCGACAAGCTGGTGCTGGCCCACGGCGTCGCGACAGTGAGTCTGGTCAAGCATGACGACAAGCCGTTCACCGTCGTCGGCATTCTCAAACGCACCGGCACGCCGGTGGACCGCACGCTGCACATTAGCCTCGGCGGCATGGAAGCGATTCACATCGACTGGCACAACGGCGTGCCCGCCCAAGGCGCCGGGCGTATCAGTGCCGACCAGGCCCGCAACATGGACCTCACGCCCACCGCCATCACTGCATTCATGCTCGGGCTGAACAGCAAGATCGCCACCTTCGCTGTGCAGCGCGACATCAACGAGTTCCGGGGCGAGCCGATGCTGGCGATTCTGCCGGGGGTGGCGTTGCAGGAGCTGTGGAGCCTGATGGGCACGGCTGAAAAAGCGCTGTTCGTGATCTCGTTGTTTGTGGTGCTGACCGGGTTGATCGGCATGCTGACGGCGATTCTCACCAGCCTCAACGAGCGGCGTCGGGAGATGGCGATTCTGCGCTCGGTGGGCGCACGCCCTTGGCATATCGCCAGTCTGCTGGTGCTGGAAGCGTTTGCCCTGGCGCTGGGAGGATCGGTTTGCGGACTGGCACTGCTTTACATCGGCATTGCCTCCGCGCAGGGTTACGTGCAGGCCAATTACGGTTTGTACCTGCCGCTGTCCCTGCCAAGCACATACGAGTGGACGCTGCTGGCAGGCATTCTCGGCGCTGCCGTGTTGATGGGCACCGTTCCCGCGTGGCGAGCCTATCGCCAGTCGCTGGCGGACGGGCTGTCGATTCGTTTATGAGGTCTTTGTGATGCGGATGGGCTGGCTGCTGTTGTTGATGATTGTCGCTACACCGTTGTGGGCCCAGGACCTGCGCGTGCTGACGTGGCAGGAAATGATCCCGCCCGACGCGCCACCGGTGAAGCTGATCACCGCGCCGATCCATAACCTGTCGAGCATGGCAGACACCCTGTCCGTCGAGTCCGCGCCGGCCGCCCATCAACTGGCGCCCCATGCACCGGTGGTCAAGTCGCTGGACGGCGAGCGAGTGCGTCTGCCGGGTTACATCGTGCCACTGGAAGTCAGCGAGGAAGGCCGGGTGACGGAGTTTCTGTTGGTCCCGTATTTCGGCGCCTGCATTCATGTGCCTCCACCGCCGCCGAATCAGATCGTCCACGTGACCAGCGAACTGGGCGTCAAGGTGGACGAGCTGTACCAGCCCTACTGGATCGAAGGCCCGATGCAGGTCAAATCCTCGACCACCGAACTGGCCGACGCGGGTTACCAGATGGAAGCGGACAAGATTCTGGTGTACGAAATGCCAGATGAGCAGTGAGGGTCGTTAGCAGGCACACCCTAATTGCACTTTCATTGAGCCAGGTCAAAAACCGCGAACCAGACGCTTCGTAACATACGGCATCTCTTTTTTATGCCCTTACGGAGCCCCCATGCACAAGTCCCTGCTCAGCGTGCCCCTGCTCGCGCTTGCACTCGGTGTCCCTCTCGCCGCTCACGCCCACCAGGCCGGTGACTTCATCATTCGCGCCGGTGCTGCCACGACGGCGCCCAACGAAGAAAGCGGAAACCTGAAGCTGGACGGCACCAAAGTCCCGGGTACCAAAGCGACGCTGGACAGCGACACCCAACTGGGGCTGGCGTTCGCCTACATGCTCACCGATCACGTGGGCCTTGAGTTGCTGGCCGCAACGCCCTTCCAGCACACCGTCGCGGTTAAAGGAATGGGCCCGGGTCTGGATGGCAAGCTGGCGGACGTGAAACAGCTGCCGCCTACCCTGTCGCTGCAGTACTACCCGATGGACGCGACGTCGAAGTTCCAGCCCTATGCTGGTGTCGGCGTGAACTACACCTGGTTCTACGACGAAAACCTGAGCAGCGAACGCAAAGGCCAGGGCATGAACAACCTTCACATCAAGAATTCGTGGGGCTGGGCCGGTCAGATCGGCGCGGACTACATGCTGACGGACAAGATCATGCTCAACGCCGCCGTCTGGTACGTGGACATCGACACCCAAGCCACGCTGGACGGTCCGTCGGCGCTGGGCGTCGGCCGGACCAAAGTGAACGTGGACGTCGATCCGTGGGTGTACATGGTCGGGGTGGGTTACAAGTTCTAAGCGCTTGAAGTTCGAAGCGCTTGCGCCCGAACCAGCAGGCACAAAAAAGGCACCTCCTCGGTGCCTTTTTGCTGCGCGGGTTTCAGCGCCCCAGCAGCCGCGCCAGCCCGACTTTCAGCGGCGTCGGCTCGGGCACCTTAAAGCGCTCAAGCAGACGCTGATTGCTGGCACGTGAATGCTTGATGTCACCCGAGCGTGCGGGCAAGTAGCTCACCGGCGGCAGATCTCCCACCACCTCGGCAAGGGCGCCCAGCAGCTCGTTCAGCGAAGTCGTCGCGTTCAGCCCGACATTGACTGCGCCCTCTGCCACCGTCGGCATCTCGATGCCCTGCACCACAAGGTCCACCAGGTCCTCGACGTAGAAGAAGTCCCGGGTCTGCTCGCCGTCGCCGAAGACCGCAATCGGCAGACCGTTTACCGCCCGCTCTGCGAAAATGCTGATCACGCCGGAGTACGGCGAAGAAGGGTCCTGACGCGGGCCGAAGATGTTGAAGAAGCGGAAAATCACGGGCTCGAAACCGTGCTGGCGACGATAGAAATCGAAGTAGTGCTCACCGGCCAGTTTGTCCGACGCGTAGGGGGTCAGCGGCGATTTCGGCGTATCTTCGGTGATGGCCTCGCCTTCACCGTTGTTGCCGTAAACCGCAGCGCTGGAAGCAAACACAACGCGCTTGATGCCGGCCTGACGCATCGCTTCACAGACATTCAGCGTGCCGATGAAATTGCTCTGGTGCGTCTTCACCGGATCATCCACCGAGGCCTGCACCGACGCGACGGCAGCCAGATGCGCCACGGCCTGACAACCCACCGCCGCCCGGGCCACCAGCGCGGCATCGGCGACATCACCTTCGATCAACTCGAGACGGGGATTGTCCAGAGGCAGGTTGCTGCGTTTGCCGGTGGAAAGATCGTCAAGGATGCGTACGGCGTAGCCCTTGGCGAGCAGCGCGTCGGTCAGGTGCGAACCGATGAAACCGGCGCCGCCGGTGATGAGGACAGGAGCATCAGACATGGCGGTAATAGCGGTCCAGTAGGTTGGGCAAACCAGCACGCCAGGCGCGTGGCTTGATACCGAAAGTGTGGAGAATTTTCTTGCAGGCGAGCACGGCGTTCTGCGGCTCTTCGCTGGCGTCCGGGCGCGCGGCGTGGGCCTGGGCGGTCGGCGTTTCGATTGCCAGCGGGCGCAGCAGACGTGCTTCGGTCAATACGGCCTGACCGAACGCCAATGGCGTGGTCGCTTCGTGCCCGGCGTAGTGGTAAGTGCCCCACAGCGGCGCGGCGCAATCGAGCTGTTTGAGCACCGAAATGATGACCCTTGCGGCGTCATCGACCGGGGTCGGATTGCCACGACGGTCGTCCGCCAGCAGCAACTCACCGGGGGATTCGGCGCGGCTGAGAAAGCGCCCGAGCACGCCTTCGGCGCTGTCGTCGAGCAGCCAGCCGAACCGAAGCAGCACGTGCTGCGGGCAGGTGGCGCGCACGCTTTGCTCGATGCGCCACAAGGCCTGGCCACGGGAACCCAGCGGCACGGGCTCGTCTTTTTCGCTGTAAGCCGTCGCCCGCGAACCGTCGAACACGCGGTAGCTGGACGGTTGGACGAGGACGATATTGTGGTGCTGGCACAGTTCAGCGAGACGCTCGACGGAGCGTTCCTGATTGTCCAGCCTGTCAGCGCTCACCCGCTCCGCCTGAAACCAGTCGAAGTAGTAAGCGAGATTGATCAAGGCATCCGGGCGGGTGTCATCGAGCAGTTGCGTCAGGCTTGCCGCGTCCCAACCGTCTTGGGGTGGACGCGGCGCGAGGAAACCAATGTTCTCCTCGGCACCTAGACGAATCAACGCCTGCCCGAGGGCATTCCCGCCGCCCAACAGCATAAGGCGCATTCGCATAGAGTCAGCAGGCTCAGTCTTCAGGTCGATTAAAAATAGGTGAAAAACGTCCGCAAACATAACACGTCATCGGGCAAGTCCCAACAACGGCGGGCATGCGCGCGTGCGGCCGCCCCTGAAATCCTTCGCCGATCACTCGCCCTGCGTCTTCCACTGAATATCTGACCCTTGCATCTACCAGCCGGCGCCCGCATTAATTGCGCATGAACCTTCTCCAGACGCCCGACCCGGTGCTCGACGCCTTTCATCCGGCGGTCAGCGCGTGGTTTCGCTCCACGTTCCCGGCCATTACCGCGGCCCAGGCCCAGGCGTGGCCGCTGATCAAACGACGCGAGTCCACGTTGATTGCCGCGCCCACCGGCTCCGGGAAAACCCTGACGGCGTTTCTGGCAGTCATCGATGATCTGGTGCATCAAGGGCTGGAGCACGGCGGCGAGCTGCCGAATGAGACCTTCGTGGTCTACGTCTCGCCCCTGAAAGCGCTGTCCAACGACATCCAGATCAACCTGCAGAATCCGTTGGCGGGCATCACCGATCAATTGGTTCAGCAAGGCCTGCCCGGGCTGCGCATCACCACCGCCGTGCGCACCGGTGACACGCCGCAGAAAGAACGCTCCGCCATGCGTAAAACCGCGCCGAACATCTTGGTCACGACGCCGGAGTCGCTGTACGTGCTGCTGGGCTCCGACTCCGGTCGGCGCATGTTGTCGAGCACGCAGACCGTCATCGTCGATGAGATTCACGCGATCGCGGCCGGCAAGCGTGGCAGCCATCTCGCCCTGACGCTGGAGCGTTTGCAGGCGCTGTGTGCAAAACCGCTGCTGCGCATCGGGCTGTCGGCGACGCAAAAGCCCATCGAGCGGGTGTCACGCTTTCTGGTCGGCAGCGATCCGATCAGTCGCCCTTGCGCCATCGTTGACATCGGCCACGCGCGTCCTCGGGATCTGGCCATCGAAGTGCCGCCGGTTGCCTTGAGCGCCGTGATGTCCAGTGACGTCTGGCAACTGGTCTATGACCGGCTCGCGGTGCTGGCGCGCGAACACCGCACCACTCTCATCTTCGTCAACACCCGGCGGCTGGCTGAGCGCATGGCGCGGCATCTGAGTGAGCGACTGGGCAAAGAGGCGGTAGCGGCCCACCACGGCAGCATGGCAAAAGAGCAACGACTCGACGCCGAGCAGCGCCTCAAGCGCGGTGACCTGCAGGTGTTGATCGCCACGGCTTCGCTGGAGCTGGGGATTGATATCGGTGACGTCGATCTGGTTTGCCAGATCAGTTCGCCCCGATCCATCGCTTCCTTCTTGCAGCGGGTCGGTCGTTCCGGGCACCACGTAGGCGGGACGCCCAAGGGACGGCTGTTTGCTGTTTCCCGGGATGATCTGATCGAGTGCGCGGCGCTGCTGGATTGCGTGCGTCGCGGCGAGCTCGACACACTGGTCATTCCCGAGGCGCCGCTGGATGTGCTGGCGCAGCAGATCATTGCCGAGGTCAGCTGTCAGGAATGGCAGGAGCAGGACCTGCTGGCGCTGTTCCGCAAGGCCTCGCCCTACGCCGAAGTCGACGAAACCCATTATCAGGCGCTGCTCAGCATGCTCGCCGAGGGTTACAGCGGGCGTCAGGGCGTGCGCGCGGCGTACCTGCATCGCGACGCGGTAACCCGCACGTTGCGTGGTCGGCGCGGCAGCAAACTCACGGCGGTCACCAGTGGCGGCACGATTCCGGACAACGCCGATTACAGCGTGGTCCTCGAACCCCAGGCGCTCAACATCGGCACCGTCAACGAAGACTTCGCCGTGGAAAGCGCGACGGGTGACATCTTCCAGCTGGGCAACACGTCCTACCGCATTCTGCGGATCGAGTCCGGCCGCGTGCGGGTTGAGGACGCCCACGGCATGCCGCCAAACATTCCGTTCTGGATGGGCGAGGCCCCGGGGCGCAGCGATGAATTGTGTTTTGCCGTCGCACGCTTGCAGGCCGACATCGACCAGCAGCTCAGCGCCCATCCCGGCAACCTTCTGGCCTGCACGGACTGGCTGATGAAAAGCCTGGGCCTGGATCTCGCGAGCGCCGAGCAGATCATTGAATACCTCGCCCGCGCGCACTCGGCCCTGGGTGCGCTGCCGTCACAGGACACGCTGGTCATTGAGCGCTTTTTCGATCAGTCCGGCGGCACACAGCTGGTGATTCATTCCCCGTTTGGCAGCCGGGTCAATCGCGCGTGGGGCCTGGCGCTGCGCAAGCGCTTCTGCCGCACCTTCAACTTCGAGCTGCAAGCCGCCGCCAGCGAGGACGCCATCGTGCTGTCGCTGTCCACGGCGCACAGTTTTGCGCTCGATGAAGTCTGGCGTTATCTCAACTCCGCCACTGCCGAGCATTTACTGATTCAGGCAGTACTCGATGCGCCGCTGTTCGGCGTGCGCTGGCGCTGGAACGCCGGTGTCGCATTGGCCCTGCCGCGTTACACCGGCGGGCGAAAAGTGGCGCCGCAGCTGCAGCGGATCAAGAGCGATGACCTGATCGCCACGGTGTTTCCGGACCAAATCGCCTGCCTGGAAAATCTGGTGGGCGAGCGGGAGGTGCCGGAGCATCCGCTGATCGAGCAGACCCTGGACGATTGCCTGCACGAAGCCATGGACGCCGAAGGCTGGCTCAAACTGCTGCGGCGTATGGAAAACGGCGAAGTGCGTCTGGTCAGTCGCGATCTGCCCGCGCCCTCTCCGCTCGCAGCGGAAATTCTCAACGCCAAGCCGTATGCGTTTCTCGACAACGCGCCGCTGGAAGAACGTCGCACCCAGGCGGTGCTGAATCGGCGCTGGAGCGATCCGGAATCCACCGATGATCTCGGCGCGCTGGATGTCGATGCGATCAAAGCGGTGGCCGATGAAGCCTGGCCGCAGCCGCAAAGCGTGGATGAGATGCACGAGGCGCTGATGACCCTGGGCTGCATCACCGGCGTTGAGGCCCGCGAGCACGGCGACTGGATGAAATGGCTGGAAAGTTTGGCCCGCTCAGGCCGGGGCACGCGCTTGCAGGTCACCCCGGAGCAGGCGTTGTGGATTCCGCTGGAGCGGCTGACCTGTTTGCAGGCGATCTATCCCGCCGCCGAAATGCACCCGCCCTTGGCGGCATTGGCCGGGTTCGATGAAACGTGGAGCGAGGACGAAGCGCGCGTAGAAATCGTGCGGGCGCGGCTTGGCGGTTTCGGCCCGCTGACGGTTCCCGCCATTGCCGAGCCGTTGGCGCTGACGCACAGCGAAGTCGCACAGGCGCTGGCCCAGCTGGAGAACGAAGGTTATGTGCTGCGCGGCCAGTTCAACCCTGACGCCCGCGAGGAACAATGGTGCGAGCGGCATCTGCTGTCGCGTATCCACCGGTATACGGTCAAACGCCTGCGCCGGGAAATCGAGCCGGTGTCGCTGCAGGACTTCACCCGCTTCCTGTTCGACTGGCAGCATCTGTCCGCCACGACCCAGAGTCAGGGCAAAGCCGCCTTGCCGGAAGTCGTCGCGCAACTGGAGGGTTTTTCGTCGGCGGCAGGCGCCTGGGACAGTGATCTGCTTCCAGCCCGCTTGAAGGACTATTCATCGATCTGGCTGGATGACCTGTGTCGGTCCGGCAAGGTGGTGTGGATGCGCCTGACCAGCCGCAACAAGGTCGGCAGCGCTGCGTTGCGCAGTACGCCGATTGTGCTGCTGCCGCGACCGCAGGTTCGCCTGTGGACCGGGCTGACCGAACAGCCGGCGCCGATCGAGTTATCACTGCGCGCGCAGAAGGTCCATGAAGTGTTGTCGAGCCAGGGCGCGATGTTTTTCGATGAGCTGACCTCCGAAGCTCACTTGCTGCGGGCTGAACTGGAAACGGCGCTGCAGGAATTGGTCGGCGCAGGGCTGGTCAATGCCGACAGCTTCGCCGGGCTGCGCGCGCTGATCACCCCGGCGAGCAAACGCAGCAGCCACACCAGCCGACGCAATCGCGGCGCCTTCATTGGCGGCATGGACGATGCCGGGCGCTGGGCGTTGTTGCGTCGCGCGCCGGCGAAGGAAGAAGGCGTGTCGCAACGGATCGACAGCGACACACTGGAGCATGTCGCCATGACCTTGCTGCGTCGATACGGCGTGGTGTTCTGGCGCCTGTTGGAGCGCGAGGCGGACTGGCTGCCGACGTGGCGCGAGTTGCTGCGCACGTTCCATCGGCTTGAAGCTCGCGGAGAGATTCGCGGCGGGCGCTTCGTTGCCGGCCTGGCCGGTGAGCAATTCGCGCTGCCCGAAGCCATCCCGTTGTTGCGCGAAGTCCGCAACCGCCCGCTGGACGGCAGCTTGATTGCCGTCAGCGGGGTCGACCCGCTCAACCTCGCCGGGACGCTGCTGCCCGGCGCGAAAGTCCCGGCGATTGTCGGCAACAAGCTGGTTTACCGCGACGGCATTCCCATCGCCGCCATCATCGCCGGCAAGCCCCAGTACTGGGGCTAGGTGGATGAGGCGCTGATGTTGCAGGTGCGTGATCGGCTGTTCCGGTAGATCTCAAGCCGGGCTTTCGGACCCGTCCTTGTTCACCACCGATGTCTTGCCGGGCAGCGCTTGTTGCTCTGCACCTTCTTCCCCCTCAGGTGCCTGACGATTGTGCGGGCTCATTACCAGTTGTGGATAAGTTTGCGCGAAGCGCACATCAGCTGACTTATCCACAAGCCGCTTGAGCCGGTCGTTGAATGCACGGCTCACCGCGTACTGCCCACCCGAAGAGGTGCGGAACTGCGCCGTGATGACAATGCCGTTCATGTCCATGCGGTCCAGCCCGAACACCTCCAGCGGCCCCTGCAGTTTGCTCGCCAGCAGCAAATCGTCGCTGATCGACTGGCCCGCTTCACGAATCAGCGAGGTCGCCGCGTCAACGTCCGTGTCGTAAGTGAACTGGAACGAGAAGAACGCATAAGCGAACTGCCGGGACTGGTTGGTGACGGCCTTGATCTGTCCGAACGGCACCGAATGCACGAAGCCCTTGCCGTCGCGCAGACGCAGGGTGCGGATGGTCAGGCTCTCGACTGTGCCGGCGTGGCCTGAATCCAGCACCACCCAGTCGCCGATGGAGATGGTGTCCTCGATGATGATGAACAGTCCGGTAATGACGTCCTGCACCAACTGCTGCGAACCGAAACCGATCGCCAGACCGACTACCCCGGCACCGGCCAGCAGTGGCGCGACGTTGATGCCCAGGTTCGCCATCGTCGTGATGGTGCAGATCACCACCAGGATGATCTTCATCGCGTTGCGCAACAGCGGCAGGATGGTCTTCACCCGCGTGCTCGGCTGACGCGCGGAACGTCCATTGGCCGGAGGCTTCAGGGCTTCCTGAATGGCTGTATCCATCACCACCCACAGCAGCCAGGTCACCAGCAGAATCAGACCGATGCTGCTCAGCGAATCGCTGATCACTTTGCCCAGCGCATTGCGTTGGGCGAATTCAAACAGCGAGAAACCCCAGATCCGGCCCAGCAACTCGATGAAGCCAATCGCCAGCGCAATACGCATGACTGCGTGCAACAGGCTCAGCAAACGCTCCTTGTAAACACTGTCGGTCCGCGCCTCGGTGGGCTTGAACACGTGCTGGAATAAGGTGCTGAGAAACACCGCGCCGATCAACAGGACCGTCGTCAGCAACGCGCAACGCAAGGCTTCCTGGCTGCCTTCGCCGGCGCCGATCAGATTCACCGCCGAGACCAGAATCATCAGCAGGATCGGCAAGTGCCACAGGCTGGAGAAAATCTTCAGCGTCTGTTGCACCGCGGGCCGCGCCAGCCGGGCGCCGAGGGAACGATTGCGGATCAGATGGGCGATCGGCCGACGCATGCGGATGACGACCATGCCAAACATGACCGACGCCATCAGCCCGGTGAACGCGGCGATGCTGGTGGTCACGTTACCGCCGAACAGCCGGGCAATCTGCGGACTGGTCAGCGCGTCGCTCAACGCCGCGAGAAAGCCGATGATGAACAACGGGTGCGGCGCGTAGTGACGAATGATGCGCACCGCCGGCCGTTTGTGGCCCGAATTGAACAGCACGATCAGCGACAACAGCACGGATGTGGAGAAAATCCCGCTGCTGGTCGAGTACGCCAGACACAGCGCCAGCGCGCGCCCCACCGAGGTCGGCATGAAGTGACTGACGTAGAGCGTCAGCGGCAGGCAGATCAGCGCCGGCACCATGTAAGGCAACACATAGCCCAGCACACCGACCACGCGATCGCGGCGAATCAGGAACCGATGCCGTGATAACCGAGTGACCAGAAACGCGCCGATTCGGTTGAGCAGCAGGAACGCGCCCGCCCACACCAGGGACAGCATCACGAAATCGCCGGCAATCCGCCACGCTGAGCGCGACTGCGGCTTGTTGACCAGCGCGTCGATCTCGTCAGCGGCTCGGTCGGCGCGCAGGCGCCAGGAGTCGAGCAAGTGGCCATCCACATCGAGCTTGTCTTGCACGCTGTCGATGCTGGAACTGATGGCGCCGAGCAATCCGCCTTTGACCAGAATCTCCGCTTTGGTAGGATCCTCTGGCGCCGGGTCGGCAGGTGCGGCAGCGGGAGTAGTGGCAGCGGCGGGGGCGTCGGCGGCTTGAACATTGACGCTGAAAACGCTTAACAGCAGGCACAGCAACAGAAAGGGTTTGAAATTCGGCAAAACGCGAGTCACTCCTTCGGTCAGGGAACCGTGGAAAAATCGGCCCTCTGGAACTGATCGAATTTCATCCAGCAAGTTCGTTTCCAAGGCGCAATCGTCATGTTGGCCGTTGACGGTCTGCCCGCCAGCAAATGTAACGAACCTTTACCGAGCCGCTTCGTCGTAGCCTAAACGAGGGCGACTGTCTCCAGTGCGCCCGCTCCGCCGAGGATCAACTCCATGTCGCTCATCCATCCCAAAGCTCATTTCCGTCCCTACACGTCTGCCGCCGGCGGCTGGGGCTCGGCAAAGTCGGTGATGGAGATCCTCTGGCGCGAGCAGGCGCCGATTCGAGCAGGCCTGCCGCTGATCAAGCAAAACAAGCCGGGCGGATTCGCCTGCGTCAGCTGCGCGTGGGCCAAGCCCGGCAAACCCCACAGCCTCGAGTTTTGCGAAAACGGCGCGAAGGCCACGGCCTGGGAGCTGACGTCGCGCAAGACCGACCCGGCCTTTTTCGCCGGTCACACGCTCACCGAACTGCGCCGGTGGCCCGATTACGACCTTGAGCAACAGGGCCGCCTCACGCACCCCATGCGGTACAACGCTGCGACCGATCGCTACCAGGAAACCACGTGGGAGGAAGCCTACCGTGACATTGGCGCGCAACTGAAAAGCATGACGCCCGAGAGCGTGGTTTTTTATGCATCGGGCCGGGCCTCGCTGGAAACATCGTTCATGTACCAGCTCATCGCCCGCGCCTACGGCAACAACAATTTGCCCGACAGCTCGAACATGTGCCACGAGAGCACCTCGGTCGGCTTGCAGGAAAGTATCGGCGTGCCTGTAGGAACGGTGACGCTGGATGACTTCGAGCACACCGACTGCATTCTGTTTTTCGGCCAGAACGTGGGCAGCAACAGCCCGCGGATGCTGCATCAACTGCGTGAAGCCCGGCAGCGTGACGTGCCGATCATCACGTTCAACCCGATCCGCGAGCGCGGCCTCGAGCGCTTCGTCAATCCGCAGTCCCCGGTGGAAATGCTCGGGCCGAAGTCGACGGTCATCAGCACCCAATACCATCAGTTGGCAATCGGTGGCGACACGGCGGTTGTGCTAGGCATCGCCAAGTCGCTGTTTGAGATGGACGAGGCGGCGCTGGCAAAGGGTCAGCCTGCGATCATCGATCAGGCGTTTATCGCCCAGCACACTGAAGGGTTCGCCGAGTTCTGCAACTGCGTGCTCGAAACACCGTGGGAAACCATCGAGCGTCAGGCAGGACTCAGCCGTAGCGCGCTGGAGGCAGTGGCGACGGTGTACGCCAGACACGAGCGCGTGATGCTGGTTTACGGCATGGGCATCACCCAACACCGGCGCGGGGTGACCAACGTGCAAATGTTGGTGAATTTGCTCCTGCTGCGCGGCAACATCGGCAAGCGCGGCGCCGGGATTTGCCCGGTGCGGGGTCACTCCAATGTGCAGGGGCAGCGCACGGTTGGCATTACCGAAGACCCGAAAAAAATTCCTGTGGATAAGATTGAGGCGCTGTATGGCTTCTCGGTCCCGTCGAAAAAAGGCTTGAACACCGTTGAGACCTGCGAAGGACTGCTGGACGGGAGCGTGCGCGGATTCATCGGGCTCGGCGGGAATTTTCTGCGGGCGATCCCGGACACGTCCCGCATGGAGCCGGCCTGGAACACGTTGGACCTGAACGTCCAGATCGCGACCAAGCTGAACCGCACACATCTGGTTCCGGGGAAAAACGCGTGGATCCTGCCCTGCCTCGGGCGCATCGAAAAGGATGTGCAAAATGGCGTCGAGCAGGTCTATACCACTGAAGACAGTACGGGCTGCGTGCGGGCCTGGCAGGGTAATAGCGAACCGGCCAGCGCCCATCTCCGCGCCGAAATCGCCATCCTCGCGGGCATCGCCGAGGCAACGTTACCTGGAACCACTCAAATCGACTGGGACGCCTGGCGCCGCGATTACGCGCTGATTCGTCAGGGCATCGCTCAGGTCTACCCCGAGATTTTCCACGACATGGAAACCCGCATGTGGGAAACCGGCGGTTTTCATCGCCCCATTGCCGCAGCGAAGCGTGAATGGAAAACCGAGAGCGGTCGCGCAATGTTCATTACGCCCGAGCTGCTTGAAGAAGACGATGACGTGTACCCGAACCATACTCGCCGCGACGTGCTGCAACTGATGACGCTGCGCAGCAACGACCAGTTCAACACCACGATCTACGGCTACGAAGATCGCTTCCGTGGCGTCAGCGGCACCCGCGCGGTCATCTTCATGAACCGTAATGATGTCCTGCGAATGGGCTTCAAACCGGGAGACTGGGTCAACGTCACCACCGCCATCGAGCCGCAGGTCACGCGTGCGGTAGGGCCTCTACAGATCATCGCTTACGACATCCCCGAAAACTGCTGCGCAGCGTACTACCCCGAGTGCAACCCACTCGTTCCGTTGTGGCACCACGCTGAACGCAGCAAGGTGCCTGCGGCCAAATCTATCCCCGTTACGCTGGCCAAGGCCTCACCCAGCGCAGCCGATTTGAAACGTGCGCTGCCGGACTCCGATCAGGTGCGTTGAGCCTGTTTTTGAATGAGTGGCTTGACGCAGGAGAACGTACGTTCTACCTTCTGCGTCATGAATACATCAACGAACCTCACTCGCGAGAAAATCCTCGCGACTGCCGAGCAGCTCATTTACCAAAACGGCATCCAGGCCACCGGCATGGACCTTCTGGTAAAGACGTCGGGCGTCGCGAGGAAAAGCATCTATCGCTATTTCGCCACTAAAGACGATGTGGCCGCCGCTGCACTCAACGCCCGTGACGTGCGCTGGATAGACTGGTTCCGGACTGAATCAAACAAGGCCGACACCCCTGAAGCGCGCATCCTGAATATGTTTGACGTGCTCAAAGGCTGGTTCGAGTCCGAAAGCTTTCGCGGCTGCGCGTTCATCAATACCGCAGGCGAAGTGGGCGACCCGCAAAACCCCATCCGTCTGATCGCCAAACTGCACAAACAGAAGCTGCTTGATTACGCGCTGGAGCTCTGCGAACAGCTTGGGATTTCCGATCCGCGCGCTCTTGCCAAACAGCTGCTCATCCTCATGGAAGGCGCGATCACCGTCGCCCGCGTCATGGGTGACTACAGTGCTGCTGAAAACGCCAAGGCGGTTGCGCAACTGATGCTGGAGCAGCGTTTGCGTTCCAGTTCCTAGCCTTAAACGTCCCACCCACCACCGAATCATCACCGCCTGGAGGTCCACCATGTCGTCCAATGCCCAGACTCGTCCGCCACTTCCCCCTTTCACCCGCGAATCCGCCATCGAGAAGGTTCGCCTGGCTGAGGATGGCTGGAACAGCCGGGACGCTGAAAAGGTTTCGCTGGCCTACACACTCGACACCAAGTGGCGCAACCGCGCCGATTTCGCCGAGAACCGTGAAGAGGCGAAAAATTTCCTGATCCGCAAGTGGAACAAGGAGCTCGACTACCGCCTGATCAAAGAACTCTGGGCGTTCACCGATAACCGCATCGCGGTGCGTTACGCGTACGAATGGCACGACGACTCAGGCAATTGGTTCCGCTCGTATGGCAACGAGAATTGGGAATTCAATGAAGACGGCTTGATGGCGCGGCGATTCGCTTGCATCAATGACATGCCGATCAAAGAAGCGGATCGCAAGTTTCACTGGCCGCTGGGCCGTCGTCCTGACGATCATCCCGGGTTGTCCGATCTGGGTTTGTAATCCTCGAACGCGACCCAAAACAAAGCCCCCGACAGCTGAGCTGTGCGGGGGCTTTTGTTTGCAGCGTTACTGCGTTTGGGTAACGCGCTGCTTAGAACGGGATGTCGTCATCGAAGCTGTCGAAATCCGGTGCCGGCTGCGGCGCCTGTTGCGGCGCGGGACGCGACTCGCGCTGTGGCTGAGGAGCGGACTGCTGCGGGCGGGCCTGCTGCTGCGGACGCGGCGCGGCGTTCTGGGAGTTCTGATAACCGCCACCACCCTGGCCCTGAGGAGCACCGTCGCCCTGAGGACGGCCACCGAGCAACTGCATGGTGCCTTGCATGTCGACGACGATTTCAGTCGTGTAACGCTTGATGCCGTCTTTCTCCCACTCGCGGGTCTGCAGCTTGCCTTCGATGTAAACCTGCGAACCCTTGCGCAGGTACTCGCCGGCGATTTCGGCGACTTTGCCGAACATCGATACGCGGTGCCATTCGGTCTTCTCGACCTTCTGACCGGTTTGCTTGTCGGTCCACTGTTCGCTTGTCGCCAGACTCAGGTTGGTCACGGCATTACCGTTAGGCATGTAGCGGACTTCGGGATCCTGGCCGCATGTGCCGACCAATATGACTTTGTTTACCCCACGGGCCATAACGTTCTCCTAGGCTTCACACGTTTCCGACGCTGGATTGACCACTTCGTCGAAAGACGCCCGATCCAACAGTTCTTTGTCAAATTTGATATAGATGGCAGCCTCGTCGGCCACCACTACTGCATCTGTTACTCCACGTACGGCCAACACGCGATCGGCAAGGCCTGTGTCGCGTTGAGCCTCGGGCGACAACGGCAAGCGAAGGCTGGTTACGTAGGGAGGTTCACGCATGGTAACAGCAAACGTTAGCCAGAGGGCGGCCAGCCCGGCGCCTCCCAGGAACACCACATCCAGTCCGCCGTGCTGGAAAAGCCACCCACCGAGGATGCCCCCCGCTGCCGAACCCAGGAACTGACTGGTGGAATAAATCCCCATCGCCGTGCCCTTCCCGCCCGCCGGAGACACTTTGCTGATCAGCGACGGCAGCGACGCTTCGAGCAAATTGAATGCGGTGAAAAAAACCACGGTGCCGATGACCAGTGCTCGCAGCGTGTCGCCGAACTCCCAGAAGAATAGCTCAGTGAGCATCAGCACCAGTACGGCGCCGAGTAACACGCGCTTCATCTGACGCTTCTTCTCGCCGTAGATGATGAAAGGGATCATTGCGAAGAACGAAATCAGCAGTGCGGTCAGATACACCCACCAGTGCTGCTCTTTGGGCAGGCCGGCTTTCTCGACGAGCGCCAGCGGCAATGCCACGAAACTGGACATCAGCATGGCGTGCAACGCGAAGATACCCAGGTCCAGACGCAACAGGTCAGGATGACGAAGCGTCGCGCCCAATGCCTGTCGCGCCAGACCGGACTCCCGGTGCTGCAGGGTTACCGTGGACTTGGGCACGACGAAGGCGACGATTGCCACGCCCACCAGCGCCATCGCGCCGGTCGCCAGAAACAGGCCGGACAATCCGAAAGCACTGGTCAGAATGGGGCCGACCACCATCGCAACGGCGAAGGACACACCAATAGTCATGCCGATCATCGCCATGGCTTTGGTGCGATGCTGCTCGCGGGTCAGATCGGACAGCAACGCCATGACCGCAGCGGAGATAGCGCCCGCGCCTTGCAGAACCCGACCGGCGATCACGCCCCAGATCGAGGTCGACTGAGCGGCCAGCACGCTGCCGAGCGCAAACACGATCAGTCCCAGATAAATGACGGGACGACGGCCGATGCGATCAGAAATAATGCCAAACGGAATCTGCAGCACCGCTTGTGTCAGGCCGTAAGCGCCGATCGCCAGACCGATGAGTGCCGGGCTGGCGCCCGCAAGGTCCATCCCGTAAGTGGCGAGGACGGGCAGCACCATGAACATGCCAAGCATACGGAAGGCGAACACCAGCGCCAGACCGCCCGCGGCGCGGGTTTCGCTGCCGCTCATGCGCTCGCTGTGAGAATCGTGCATGAAGGAACCTCGTATGAACCGGCGGCGATTCTACCAGTCCCATCGTTTAGAGCACATACGACGGTTTGCCGCGCATCGCAGGAATTTTCTTTTTTCCAGGTGAGGCGGCGCGATCCTCAATAGTGTGTATCCATCCAGTATTTCCCCGTATACTTCCACGTTTTACACGCCCGCCGTGCGAGGCCAGCTTTGGACAAGATCTTGATTCGTGGGGCTCGAACCCACAACCTGAAGAACATCGACCTGACCCTTCCACGCGACAAGCTGATCGTCATCACCGGATTGTCCGGCTCGGGAAAATCGTCCCTTGCGTTCGATACGCTCTACGCCGAGGGCCAGCGCCGCTACGTCGAGTCGCTGTCCGCCTACGCGCGTCAGTTCCTGTCGATGATGGAGAAGCCGGACGTCGACACGATCGAAGGCCTGTCGCCGGCCATTTCCATCGAGCAGAAGTCCACGTCCCATAACCCGCGCTCGACCGTGGGCACCATCACCGAGATCTACGACTACCTGCGTCTGCTGTATGCGCGTGTGGGGCAGCCGCGTTGCCCGGATCACGACATTCCTCTGGAGGCGCAAACCGTCAGCCAGATGGTCGACCTGGTCCTGGCCCAGCCGGAAGGCGCCAAACTGATGCTGCTTGCCCCCGTGGTACGGGAGCGCAAAGGCGAGCATTTGGCCGTCTTCGAAGAGCTTCGCGCTCAGGGTTTCGTCCGCGCTCGGGTGAACGGTCGGCTGTGCGAGCTGGACGAACTTCCCAAGCTCGATAAACAGAAGAAGCACTCGATCGATGTCGTCGTTGACCGCTTCAAGGTGCGCTCGGACTTGCAACAGCGCTTGGCTGAGTCCTTCGAGACCGCGCTGAAGCTGGCCGACGGCATCGCGCTGGTTGCGCCGATGGACGACGAGCCCGGCGAAGAGATCATTTTCTCCGCGCGATTCGCTTGCCCAATCTGTGGCCATGCGATCAGCGAGCTTGAGCCAAAGCTGTTTTCGTTCAACAACCCCGCCGGCGCATGCCCAACCTGCGACGGGCTGGGCGTGAAACAGTTTTTCGACACCAAGCGCCTTGTCAATGGCGAGCTCACGCTGGCGGAAGGCGCGATTCGTGGCTGGGACCGGCGAAACGTCTATTACTTCCAGATGCTCGGCTCGTTGGCGAAGCATTACGGCTTCAGCCTGGAGGTGCCGTTCAAGGAACTGCCGGCCGATTTGCAGAAGGTCCTGCTGGGCGGCAGCGGTAAGGACAGCGTTGATTTCCGCTACCTGAACGACCGCGGCGACATCGTCAAACGTGCGCACCCGTTCGAAGGCATTGTCCCGAATCTTGAGCGCCGGTACCGGGAAACCGAATCGACAACGGTTCGCGAGGAGCTGGCGAAGTTTCTCAGTACCCAACCCTGCCCCGAATGTCGTGGCACGCGGTTGCGCCGAGAGGCCCGTCATGTGTGGGTTGGCGAGAAGACACTTCCCGCCGTCACCAACATGCCGATTGGCGACGCAACCAATTATTTTGGTGAGCTGAAGCTCACGGGGCGACGCGGCGAAATCGCTGACAAAATTCTCAAGGAAATTCGCGAGCGCCTGCAGTTCCTCGTTAACGTCGGGCTGGACTACCTGACACTGGATCGAAGCGCCGATACGCTTTCCGGGGGCGAGGCGCAGCGGATTCGTCTGGCCAGCCAGATCGGTGC
This sequence comes from Pseudomonas sp. Ps21-P2, assembly GCF_039672565.1. Lineage (NCBI taxonomy): Bacteria > Pseudomonadati > Pseudomonadota > Gammaproteobacteria > Pseudomonadales > Pseudomonadaceae > Pseudomonas > Pseudomonas sp. Ps21-P2. Next base: position 34,787 of record NZ_JBDFPL010000010.1, on the reverse strand, counting down.
AGGCCTGGTCGGCGTGATGTACATCCTCGATGAGCCTTCAATCGGCTTGCACCAGCGCGATAACGATCGGCTGCTGGACACGTTGCGGCACCTGCGAGACATCGGCAACACGGTGATTGTGGTGGAGCACGACGAGGACGCCATCCGACTGGCCGACTACGTGGTCGACATCGGGCCGGGCGCAGGCGTGCATGGCGGCAAGATTGTCGCGGAGGGCACACCACAGGAGGTGATGGATCATCCGGACTCGCTGACCGGTAAATACCTGTCGGGCCGGGTGAAGATCGCGGTCCCTGCCAAGCGGACGCCTCGCAATAAAAAGCTCTCGCTCAAACTCAAAGGCGCGCGTGGCAATAACCTGCGCAACGTCGATCTGGAAATTCCAATCGGCTTGCTGACCTGCGTGACCGGTGTATCGGGATCGGGCAAATCTACGCTGATCAACAACACGCTGTTCCCTCTCAGCGCTACTGCGCTCAATGGCGCAACGACGCTTGAGGCTTCGGCACACGACAGCATTGATGGCCTGCAGCATCTGGATAAAGTCGTTGATATTGACCAGAGCCCAATCGGGCGTACCCCACGGTCAAATCCTGCGACCTATACCGGGCTGTTCACGCCAATCCGTGAGCTATTCGCCGGCGTGCCCGAGTCAAGGTCTCGTGGCTACGGCCCTGGCCGATTCTCTTTCAACGTCAAGGGTGGTCGCTGCGAAGCGTGCCAGGGCGACGGCTTGATCAAGGTTGAGATGCATTTTCTGCCTGACATCTACGTTCCTTGCGATGTGTGCAAGAGCAAGCGATACAACCGTGAGACGCTTGAGGTTAAGTACAAGGGCAAAAACGTCCACGAGGTCCTGGAAATGACGATCGAGGAGGCGCGGACATTTTTCGACGCCGTGCCTGCCCTTGCCCGGAAGCTGCAGACGCTGATGGATGTGGGGCTGTCCTATATCAAACTTGGCCAGTCAGCGACCACGCTTTCTGGTGGTGAAGCGCAGCGGGTGAAGCTGTCGCGCGAGCTGTCCAAGCGTGACACCGGCAAGACCCTGTACATCCTCGACGAGCCCACCACCGGCCTGCACTTCGCGGATATTCAGCAATTGCTGGATGTATTGCATCGACTTCGCGACCACGGCAACACGGTTGTTGTGATCGAGCACAACCTGGATGTGATCAAGACCGCCGACTGGCTGGTCGACCTGGGCCCTGAAGGGGGTTCGAAAGGCGGGCAGATCATCGCGACCGGTACGCCAGAGCAGGTGGCGGACATGAAACAGTCCTACACCGGCCACTATCTGAAGCCGCTTCTGGAGCGCGATCGCGCCTGATTGCATGGCCTTAACAAAAAGCCCTTGTCGCAATATGCGGCAAGGGCTTTTTTTTAGCGGCGGTCTGAGTAATCAGAACTGCGACTGAAGATAGTTTTCGAGTCCGATGGACTTGATCAGGCCTAATTGCTTCTCAAGCCAGTAGGTATGGTCTTCTTCGGTGTCGGCGAGTTGAATGCGGAGGATGTCGCGGCTGACGTAGTCTCTGTGCTGCTCACAGAGCGCAATACCTTTGCACAGTGCGGCTCGCACCTTGTATTCCAGGCGAAGATCGCTGGCGAGCATCTCCGGTACCGTAGTGCCCACATCCAGATCGTCAGGACGCATACGCGGAGTGCCTTCGAGCATCAGAATCCGGCGCATCAACGCATCTGCGTGTTGAGCCTCTTCTTCCATCTCGTGATTGATACGTTCGTACAGCTTGCTAAAACCCCAATCTTCGTACATCCGCGAGTGAACGAAATACTGGTCGCGCGCAGCCAGTTCGCCAGTCAACAGCGTGTTGAGGTAATCAATTACATCCGGGTGGCCTTGCATCGCCGTCCATCTCCACGTGAAAGGCGTTAGTTTGAACCAACCAGACTGGTTGGTCACCCTGCGGCATAGCAAATAAACATAGAAATCCGGCGAAATTCGGACATTTGGTACCGAAAAGACGGGTAAATGAGGAGGGTTCCGTTTATCACTTAGAATCACCCCGAATTGCGCTGAGCCTAGCGCTCCGGGAGGCTTTGGTGCGGACAACAAAAAACCGGGCGCTAGGCCCGGTTCTTTGTATTGACTGATGTCTTATTCAGCGGCTTCTACAGAGCCACCGACAGGACGATCAACCAGTTCGACGTACGCCATAGGCGCGTTGTCGCCAGCGCGGAAGCCGCACTTGAGGATGCGCAGGTAGCCACCCTCACGAGTTGCATAACGCTTGCCCAAATCGTTAAACAGTTTGCCGACCATTTCTTTCGAACGGGTACGGTCAAATGCCAGACGACGGTTAGCAACGCTGTCAATCTTGGCCAAGGTGATCAGCGGCTCAGCAACGCGACGCAGTTCTTTGGCTTTCGGCAGGGTAGTTTTGATCAGCTCGTGCTCGAACAGCGACACCGCCATGTTTTGGAACATGGCCTTACGGTGAGAGCTGGTACGGCTCAGGTGACGTCCACTTTTACGATGACGCATGGTTCATTCCTTACCAAACAGTACGTTCGGTGATTACGACGATCAGGCAGTCGCCTTGTCGTCCTTCTTAAGACTTGCAGGCGGCCAGTTGTCGAGGCGCATGCCGAGGGAGAGACCACGAGAAGCCAGAACGTCCTTGATCTCGGTCAAGGATTTCTTGCCCAGGTTCGGAGTCTTCAACAGTTCTACTTCGGTGCGCTGAATCAGGTCGCCGATGTAGTAAATGTTCTCCGCCTTAAGGCAGTTGGCCGAACGTACGGTCAGTTCCAAATCGTCAACCGGACGAAGCAGGATCGGATCGATCTCGTCTTCCTGTTCGACTACAACGGGTTCGCTATCACCTTTGAGGTCGACGAACGCAGCCAACTGCTGTTGCAGAATGGTTGCTGCACGACGGATAGCCTCTTCAGGATCCAGAGTACCGTTGGTTTCCAGATCGATAACCAGCTTGTCCAGGTTGGTACGTTGCTCGACACGGGCGTTTTCCACCACGTATGCAATGCGACGAACCGGGCTGAACGAAGAGTCGAGCTGCAAGCGACCAATGCTGCGGCTTTCGTCTTCATCGCTCTGACGCGAGTCTGCTGGTTCATAACCGCGACCACGAGCTACAACGAGCTTCATGTTCAGGGCGCCGTTAGACGCCAGGTTAGCGATTACGTGATCGGGGTTAACGATCTCGACATCATGATCCAGCTGAATATCGGCAGCGGTAACCACCCCCGAACCCTTCTTCGACAAGGTCAGCGTAACTTCGTCTCGACCGTGCAGCTTGATAGCCAGACCTTTCAGGTTCAACAGGATTTCAATGACATCTTCCTGTACACCTTCGATTGCGCTGTACTCATGGAGTACACCATCAATCTCGGCCTCGACTACTGCACAGCCGGGCATGGAGGACAACAGGATGCGGCGCAGCGCGTTGCCCAGGGTATGGCCGAAACCACGCTCGAGAGGCTCGAGAGTGATTTTGGCGCGGGTCGGACTGACAACCTGCACATCAATGTGGCGGGGTGTCAGGAACTCATTTACCGAAATCTGCATGGATGCACCTATTTTCTAGCCCTTACTTGGAGTAGAGCTCGACAATCAGGCTTTCGTTGATGTCGGCGGACAGATCACTGCGAGCTGGGACGCTTTTGAAGACGCCAGACTTTTTCTCAGTGTCTACTTCTACCCATTCTACGCGGCCACGTTGGGCACACAGATCGAGAGCCTGGACAATACGCAGCTGGTTTTTCGCTTTTTCGCGAATTGCCACTACGTCACCAGCACGGACCTGGTAGGACGGAACGTTAACGGTTTTGCCGTTTACGCTGACCGACTTGTGCGATACCAGCTGACGCGATTCGGCACGAGTCGAACCAAAGCCCATGCGGTATACAACGTTGTCCAGACGGCATTCGAGCAGTTGCAGCAGGTTCTCACCAGTTGCGCCTTTCTTGCCGGCAGCTTCTTTGTAGTAACCGCTGAACTGACGCTCGAGAACGCCATAAATACGACGGACTTTCTGCTTTTCACGCAGTTGGGTGCCGTAGTCGGACTGGCGACCGCGGCGTTGGCCGTGGATACCAGGTGCTGCTTCGATGTTGCACTTCGATTCGATCGCGCGCACGCCGCTCTTCAGAAAGAGATCGGTGCCTTCGCGACGAGCGAGTTTGCATTTTGGACCAATGTAACGAGCCATTCTTTACAATCTCCTGGATTACACGCGGCGCTTCTTCGGCGGACGGCACCCGTTGTGCGGGATTGGCGTCACGTCGGTGATGCTGGCGATCTTGTAGCCGCAGCCGTTCAAAGCACGGACAGCAGATTCACGACCTGGACCTGGACCTTTGACGTTGACGTCGAGGTTTTTCAGGCCGTATTCCAGCGCAGCTTGACCAGCACGTTCGGCAGCTACTTGAGCAGCAAACGGCGTGGACTTGCGGGAACCGCGGAAACCCGAACCACCGGAGGTTGCCCAGGACAGAGCGTTACCTTGACGGTCGGTGATGGTCACGATTGTGTTGTTAAAAGATGCATGGATGTGGGCGATGCCATCAACCACTGTCTTTTTAACTTTTTTACGAGGACGAGCAGCAGGTTTTGCCATGATTTAATTCCTGTCGATTCGCTGGGGCGATTACTTGCGGATCGGCTTACGCGGACCTTTACGGGTACGCGCGTTAGTCTTGGTACGCTGACCGCGTACTGGAAGACCACGACGATGACGCAGACCGCGATAGCAACCGAGGTCCATCAAGCGCTTGATTTTCATGTTGATTTCGCGACGCAGATCACCTTCAGTGGTGAACTTCGCGACTTCGCCACGCAGCTGTTCAATCTGCTCGTCGCTCAGATCTTTGATCTTTACCGCCGGGTTAACCCCGGTAGTAGCACAGATTTTGTGTGCAGTTGTGCGACCAACACCATAGATGTAGGTCAGCGAGATAACAGTATGCTTGTTATCTGGAATGTTAACGCCTGCAATACGGGCCATTCAGTGGGACTCCAATTGACAGCTACCTACGCCCCGGAAGCCAAGAAATAGGGCGCGAGATAATATCGCTGTAATAACAAATAATCAACCCAGCAGCGCACTAGCTGCTGGGCTTTTAGCACAGATCACATTTAGCCTTGGCGCTGCTTGTGACGTGGTTCCGCGCTGCAAATTACTCGAACAACACCTTCGCGGCGAATAATCTTGCAGTTGCGGCACAGCTTTTTCACCGATGCACGAACTTTCATCACCAACTCCTCGAACCTTATGGGTGCTTCAGCGCAGCATGCCGCTGCCGTAGCCCTTCAGGTTGGCTTTCTTCATCAGGGATTCATACTGGTGCGAAACGAGGTGCGATTGCACTTGGGACATGAAGTCCATCACAACCACGACCACGATCAGCAACGAGGTCCCGCCAAGGTAAAACGGCACGTTTGCAGCGACCACGAGAAACTGTGGAAGCAAGCACACGGCCATCATATAGAGAGCACCGAACATGGTCAGACGAGTCAGAACGCCATCAATATAGCGCGCAGACTGCTCACCAGGACGAATGCCCGGAATAAAGGCACCGGACTTCTTCAGGTTTTCCGCTACGTCTTTCGGATTGAACATCAACGCCGTATAGAAGAAGCAGAAGAAAATAATCCCTGCACTAAACAGCAGAATATTCAACGGCTGACCAGGTGCGATCGACTGCGAGATGTCCTGCAACCAGCCCATACCTTCAGACTGACCGAACCAGGCACCCAGCGAAGCCGGAAACAGCAAGATGCTGCTAGCGAAGATGGCAGGAATAACGCCCGCCATGTTCACTTTCAACGGCAAGTGGCTCGTCTGCGCAGCGAAGACCTTGCGGCCCTGCTGACGTTTGGCGTAGTGAACAGCAATACGACGCTGACCACGCTCGATGAACACCACGAAACCGATGATCGCTACTGCCAGCAAACCGATGGCGACCAAGGCGAAGATATTGATATCACCCTGACGTGCAGACTCGAAAGACTGCCCGATCGCTCTCGGAAGACCGGCGACGATACCCGAAAAAATCAACATCGAGATACCGTTGCCAACACCTCGCTCAGTGATCTGCTCGCCCAGCCACATCATGAACAGCGCACCAGCAACAAAGGTGGTGACTGCAACGAAGTGGAAGCCGATATCTGCTGAGAACGCAACGCCCTGACCGGCCAAACCAATGGACATGCCAATAGCTTGAACCAGAGCCAGGACGACGGTGCCATAGCGGGTGTACTGGCTGATCTTACGACGACCAGCCTCACCTTCCTTCTTCAACTGCTCCAGCTGCGGGCTGACCGCGGTCATGAGCTGCATGATGATCGATGCCGAGATATACGGCATGATCCCCAGTGCAAAAATGCTCATGCGCTCCAGCGCACCACCTGAAAACATGTTGAACAAGCTAAGAATGGTCCCCTCATTCTGTCGAAACAGGTCCGCCAGACGGTCAGGGTTGATACCCGGAACTGGGATATGCGCACCGATCCGATAGACGATAATCGCCAGGAACAGGAAACGCAGACGAGCCCAGAGTTCGGACAACCCGCCGCTTTTGCCTAGCGCTGAGAGAGCACCTTGCTTAGCCATTTATTCCTCGAACTTGCCGCCAGCTGCTTCGATAGCCGCACGCGCACCTTTGGTGGCTGCGATACCTTTGAGGGTGACTGCGCGAGTAACCTCACCGGACAGCATGATTTTCACACGCTGTACGTTTTGGTTGATCACGTTGGCATCCTTCAGGGACTGCACAGTGACGACGCCTTCTACTTTAGCCAGCTCGGAGGTGCGAACTTCAGCACGATCCATAGCTTTCAAAGAGACGAAGCCGAACTTGGGCAGACGACGATGCAACGGCTGTTGGCCGCCTTCGAAGCCCGGAGCAATGGTGCCACCGGAGCGGGAGGTCTGACCTTTGTGGCCACGGCCACCGGTCTTGCCCAAACCACTACCGATACCACGGCCCGGACGATGCTTTTCGCGACGGGAACCCGGCGCTGGACTCAGATCATTGAGTTTCATCGATTAACCCTCGACTCGCAGCATGTAGTAAGCCTTGTTGATCATCCCACGGTTTTCCGGGGTATCAACGACTTCTACAGTGTGACCGATGCGACGCAGACCCAAACCCTTAACGCACAATTTGTGGTTAGGGATGCGGCCGGTCATGCTTTTGATCAGCGTTACTTTAACGGTAGCCATGATCAGAAGATCTCCTGGACGTTCAGGCCGCGTTTAGCAGCGATGGACTCAGGGGACTGCATGGTCTTCAAACCCTTGAACGTTGCGTGAACAACGTTGACCGGGTTAGTCGAACCGTAGCACTTGGCCAGAACGTTGTGGACGCCAGCAACTTCGAGAACGGCGCGCATTGCGCCGCCAGCGATGATGCCAGTACCTTCCGACGCAGGCTGCATGTAGACCTTCGAAGCCCCATGAGCGGACTTGATAGCGTACTGCAGCGTGGTGCCGTTCAGATCGACCTGGATCATGTTGCGGCGAGCAGCTTCCATTGCCTTCTGGATCGCAGCAGGCACTTCACGTGACTTGCCACGGCCGAAGCCAACACGCCCTTTACCATCACCAACCACGGTCAACGCGGTGAAAGTGAAGATACGGCCGCCTTTAACGGTTTTTGCTACGCGATTAACTTGTACCAGCTTCTCGATGTAGCCTTCGTCGCGTTTTTGGTCGTTATTTGACATAACTTAGAACTCCAGCCCGCCTTCACGAGCAGCATCAGCCAGCGCCTTAACGCGACCGTGGTACTTGAAGCCAGAACGATCAAAAGCCACTTGCGATACACCGGCGGCTTTCGCACGCTCAGCGATCAGCTGGCCAACTTTAGTGGCCGCGTCGATGTTGCCAGTGGCGCCATCACGCAGTTCTTTGTCCAAAGTCGAGGCGTTTGCCAGGACTTTGCTGCCGTCGGCCGAGATGACCTGGGCATAAATGTGCTGCGAAGAGCGGTACACGCAGAGACGCACGACTTCGAGTTCGTGCATTTTCAGGCGTGCTTTGCGAGCGCGACGCAGTCGGGTAACTTTTTTGACGGTCATTTGCTATGCCCTACTTCTTCTTGGCTTCTTTACGACGGACGACTTCGTCCGCGTAACGCACGCCTTTGCCTTTGTACGGCTCTGGACGGCGGAAGTCGCGGATCTCAGCGGCCACTTGACCAACCAACTGCTTGTCGATACCGCGAATAACGATATCGGTTTGGTTGGGAGTCTCAGCGGTGATGCCTTCCGGCAATTCGTAGTCCACTGGGTGCGAGAAGCCAAGGGCCAGGTTCAGTACCGTGCCTTTTGCTTGCGCTTTGTAACCAACACCGACCAGCTGGAGCTTGCGCTCGAAGCCTTGGCTTACGCCTTGGACCATGTTGTTTACCAACGCACGAGTGGTACCGGCCATTGCGCGAGTTTGTTGATCGCCGTTGCGAGCAGCAAAACGCAGCTCACCGGACTCTTCAACAATTTCAACGGACGAATGAATGTTCAGGTCTAGAGTGCCCTTGGCACCCTTCACCGAAAGCTGCTGGCCGACGAGCTTGACTTCGACGCCTGCTGGCAACTTAACGGGGTTCTTAGCTACGCGTGACATGCTTATCCCCCCTTAGAACACAGTGCAAAGCACTTCGCCGCCGACACCGGCAGCGCGCGCAGCACGATCCGTCATCACACCTTTGTTGGTGGAGACGATAGACACACCGAGGCCGCCACGAACTTTTGGCAACTCATCGACGGACTTGTACTGACGCAGGCCTGGACGGCTAACGCGCTTCACTTCCTCGATGACCGGACGGCCTTCGAAGTACTTCAGCTCGATGGATAGCAACGGCTTTGTTTCGCTGCTGATCTGATAACCCGCAATGTAACCTTCGTCCTTCAGGACTTTGGCTACAGCCACCTTCAACGTGGAGGATGGCATGCTTACGACGGGCTTTTCAGCCATCTGGGCATTACGGATACGAGTTAGCATGTCCGCTAACGGGTCCTGCATACTCATGGGCTAGACGCTCCTGATACAAAAAAAATGAGCCTTACGGCTACAACCTGTCGCCTTAAAATTCCGGGCACGTGCGAGCACGGGCTCTGGCGAGCCGGCAATTCTAGGCGCACCCCAGAAATGAATCAAGCCCCAAAAGGGGCTTGATTCAAATTCAGGCTCTACGCCCATCGGTTCGACGTGAACACAATGGGCGTACTGCGTGAATAACTGCTTACCAGCTGGCTTTAACCAGACCTGGTACGTCGCCACGCATTGCTGCTTGACGCAGCATGTTACGGCCGAGGCCGAACTTGCGGTACACGCCGTGCGGACGACCTGTCAGGCGGCAACGGTTACGCATGCGCGAGGCACTTGCGTCACGTGGCTGCTTCTGCAGTGCGACCGTAGCTTCCCAACGTGCTTCTGGACTTGCGTTCAGATCTACGATGATCGCTTTCAGCGCAGCACGTTTGGTAGCGTACTTGGCAACGGTGAGCTGACGCTTCAGCTCACGGTTTTTCATGCTCTTCTTGGCCATGGTCCTACTCCAATCAGTTGCGGAACGGGAACTTGAAAGCACGCAGCAATGCGCGACCTTCTTCGTCCGTACGAGCAGTGGTGGTCAGGGTAATGTCCAGACCGCGCAGGGCATCGATCTTGTCGTAGTCGATTTCCGGGAAAATGATCTGCTCTTTAACGCCCATGCTGTAGTTACCACGACCATCGAAGGACTTGGCATTCAGGCCGCGGAAGTCGCGGACCCGAGGCAGGGAGATCGACAGCAGACGATCCAGGAATTCATACATACGCTCACGGCGCAGAGTCACTTTGACGCCGATCGGCCAACCTTCACGGACTTTAAAGCCAGCGATAGATTTGCGAGCGTAGGTCACGACGACTTTTTGGCCGGTGATTTTTTCCAGATCTGCAACAGCGTGCTCGATGACTTTTTTGTCGCCGATCGCTTCGCCCAGACCCATGTTCAGGGTGATCTTGGTAACGCGTGGAACTTCCATCACGTTCGAAAGCTTAAGTTCTTCCTTAAGCTTCGGTGCGATTTCTTTCCAGTAAATCTCTTTTAGTCGTGCCATGGTCTTCTACCTAGCAGTGTTCAAGCATCAACCGCTTTTTGGGTCGACTTGAAGACACGAATTTTCTTGCCGTCTTCAACTTTGAAACCAACGCGGTCAGCCTTGTTGGTTGCGCCGTTGAAAATGGCGACGTTAGAAGCGTGCAATGGCGCTTCTTTCTCGACGATACCGCCCTGTACGCCCGACATCGGGTTTGGCTTGGTATGACGCTTCACCAGGTTGATCCCACCAACGACCAAGCGGTCGTCAGCGAGAACCTTGAGCACCTTACCGCGCTTACCTTTGTCTTTGCCGGCGATCACGATGATCTCGTCGTCACGACGAATCTTTTGCATGTCGGATCTCCTTACAGCACTTCTGGGGCGAGCGAGACGATCTTCATGAACTTCTCAGTACGAAGTTCACGGGTCACTGGCCCAAAGATACGGGTGCCGATCGGCTCTTGCTTGTTGTTCAACAGAACAGCAGCGTTGCCATCAAAGCGGATGATGGAGCCGTCTGCGCGACGAACACCATGGCGAGTGCGGACTACTACTGCAGTCATCACTTGGCCTTTTTTCACCTTACCGCGCGGAATTGCTTCCTTGACGGTAACTTTGATGATGTCACCGATACCAGCGTAACGACGATGAGAGCCACCAAGCACCTTGATGCACATAACGCGGCGTGCGCCGCTGTTATCGGCCACATCGAGCATGGATTGAGTCTGAATCATATAATTTCTCCGACCCCTAGCCCTTAGACTTCCACAGCGCGTTCGAGAACATCAACCAGTGCCCAGGACTTAGTCTTGGCCATCGGACGAGTTTCACGAATAGTGACCTTGTCGCCGATGTGGCACTGATTGGTTTCGTCGTGCGCGTGCAGCTTAGTCGAACGCTTAACGTATTTACCGTAGATTGGGTGCTTGACGCGACGCTCGATCAGTACGGTGATGGTCTTGTCCATCTTGTCGCTGACGACACGGCCAGTCAGCGTACGGACGGTTTTTTCGGCTTCAGCCATGATTACTTACCTGCCTGCTGGTTGAGCACAGTCTTCACGCGAGCGATGTCACGCTTAACTTGCGAGAGCAGGTGAGACTGCCCCAACTGGCCAGTTGCTTTCTGCATGCGCAGATTGAACTGGTCGCGCAGCAAGCCGAGCAGTTGCTCGTTCAGTTGCTGTGCTGATTTTTCACGAAGTTCATTCGCTTTCATCACATCACCGTCCGCTTAACAAAGGAGGTGGCGAGCGGCAGCTTTGCAGCAGCCAGGGCGAAAGCCTCACGCGCCAACTCTTCGGAAACACCCTCGATTTCATACAGGACTTTGCCTGGCTGAATCTGGGCAACCCAGTACTCCACGTTACCCTTACCTTTACCCATCCGAACTTCGAGTGGCTTTTTGGTGACAGGCTTGTCCGGGAATACACGGATCCAGATCTTGCCGCCACGTTTAACGTGACGGGTCAGTGCACGACGCGCTGACTCGATCTGACGAGCGGTGAGACGACCACGAGCAACAGACTTCAGCGCGAACTCGCCGAAGCTGACTTTGCTACCGCGCAATGCCAGACCACGGTTGTGGCCGGTCATCTGCTTGCGGAACTTCGTACGCTTAGGTTGCAACATTTGGCGTACCCCTTACTTAGCAGCTTTTTTACGAGGCGCTGGTGCTTGCGGTTTCAGCTCTTCTTGGCGACCACCAATTACTTCGCCTTTGAAGATCCAAACCTTTACACCGATCACACCGTAAGTGGTGTGAGCTTCGTAGTTGGCATAGTCGATGTCGGCACGCAGGGTGTGCAATGGCACACGACCTTCGCGATACCATTCAGTACGTGCAATTTCAGCACCGCCGAGACGACCGCTCACTTGGATTTTGATGCCTTTGGCACCAATGCGCATGGCGTTCTGCACTGCACGCTTCATAGCGCGACGGAACATTACGCGACGCTCCAGCTGCTGAGCTACGCTCTGCGCAACCAGCATACCGTCGAGCTCCGGCTTACGGATCTCTTCGATATTGATGTGCACAGGCACACCCATTTGCTTGGTCAGGTCCTGACGCAGCTTCTCAACATCCTCACCTTTCTTCCCGATAACGATACCTGGACGAGCGGTGTGGATGGTGATGCGTGCAGTCTGCGCCGGACGATGGATATCGATACGGCTTACGGACGCGCTTTTTAGTTTGTCTTGGAGATACTCTCGCACCTTCAGATCAGCGAACAAATAGTCCGCATAAGTCCGACCGTCTGCGTACCAGACGGAGGTGTGCTCCTTGACGATTCCCAGGCGAATGCCAATGGGATGTACTTTCTGACCCATCTCTTCGACTCCGTTACTTGTCAGCAACCTTGACAGTGATATGGCAAGACCGCTTGACGATGCGATCAGCACGGCCTTTGGCACGTGGCATGATGCGCTTCAGCGAACGCCCTTCGTTGACGAAAACGGTGGAGACCTTGAGGTCATCAACGTCTGCGCCTTCGTTATGCTCGGCGTTGGCTACGGCCGACTCCAGCACTTTCTTCATGATCTCGGCGGCTTTCTTACTGCTGAAAGCCAACAGGTTGAGCGCTTCGCCCACCTTCTTCCCGCGGATCTGGTCGGCGACCAAGCGGGCTTTCTGGGCGGAGATTCGAGCGCCCGACAACTTAGCGGCTACTTCCATCGTTCCTTACCCCTTAACGCTTGGCTTTCTTGTCTGCCACGTGCCCACGATAAGTGCGGGTACCGGCAAACTCGCCTAGTTTGTGGCCGACCATGTCTTCGTTCACGAGAACAGGAACATGCTGACGACCGTTATGCACAGCAATGGTCAAACCGACCATTTGTGGCAGGATCATAGAACGACGCGACCAGGTCTTAACTGGTTTGCGATCGTTCTTTTCCGCCGCCACTTCGATCTTCTTCAGTAGGTGAAGATCAATAAAAGGACCTTTTTTCAGAGAACGTGGCACTGTCGTATCCCTCTATTTACTTGCGACGACGGACGATCATTTTGTCGGTACGCTTATTACCACGAGTCTTCGCGCCCTTAGTCGGGAAGCCCCACGGCGATACCGGATGACGACCACCAGAGGTACGACCTTCACCACCACCATGTGGGTGGTCAACCGGGTTCATGGCAACACCACGAACGGTTGGGCGAACGCCACGCCAGCGTTTGGCACCAGCTTTACCCAGCGAACGCAGGCTGTGCTCGGAGTTCGAGACCTCACCCAGAGTCGCACGGCATTCAGCCAGAACTTTACGCATCTCACCGGAGCGAAGACGCAGAGTCACGTAGACACCTTCACGAGCGATCAGCTGTGCAGACGCACCAGCAGAACGAGCGATCTGAGCACCTTTACCCGGCTTCAGTTCGATGCCGTGAACGGTAGAACCCACTGGGATGTTGCGCAGCTGCAGAGCGTTGCCTGGCTTGATTGGAGCCAAAGCGCCCGCGATCAGCTGGTCGCCAGCACTCACGCCTTTAGGCGCGATGATGTAACGACGCTCGCCGTCTGCGTACAGCAGCAGTGCGATGTGAGCAGTACGGTTTGGATCGTATTCAATACGCTCGACGGTGGCAGCAATGCCATCCTTGTCGTTGCGACGGAAATCGACCAGACGATAATGCTGCTTATGACCACCACCGATGTGACGAGTAGTGATGCGGCCATTGTTGTTACGACCACCAGTCTTCGATTTTTTCTCGAGCAGCGGTGCGTGAGGAGCGCCTTTATGCAGCTCCTGGTTGACCACCTTGACCACAAAACGGCGGCCAGGGGAAGTCGGTTTGCATTTAACGATTGCCATGATGCACCCCTTCCTTACTCAGCACTGCTGCTGAAATCGAGATCTTGGCCTGGCTGAAGGGAGATAACCGCCTTCTTCCAGTCATTGCGCTTGCCCAGACCGCGAGCAGTGCGCTTGGTCTTACCCATAACATTCAGGGTAGTGACACGCTCTACTTTCACGCTGAACAGGCTTTCGACGGCCTTCTTGATTTCCAGCTTGGTTGCATCAGTAGCAACCTTGAAAACGAACTGACCTTTTTTGTCTGCCAGAACCGTAGCCTTCTCGGAAACGTGCGGGCCAAGCAGAACTTTAAATACGCGTTCCTGGTTCATCCCAGCAGCTCCTCGAATTTCTTCACGGCCGACACAGTGATCAACACTTTGTCGTATGCGATCAGACTAACTGGATCGGAACCTTGAACATCACGTACATCAACGTGCGGCAGGTTACGAGCAGCCAGGTAAAGGTTCTGATCAACAGCGTCCGACACGATCAAAACGTCGGTCAGGCTCATGTCATTCAGTTTGCCCAGCAGATCTTTGGTTTTCGGCGATTCAACAGCGAAATCCTGAACCACGACCAGACGATCAGTACGGACCAGTTCAGCAAGGATGGAGCGCAGTGCAGCGCGATACATCTTCTTGTTGAGCTTCTGAGAGTGATCCTGAGGACGTGCTGCGAAAGTGGTACCGCCGCCGCGCCAGATCGGGCTACGGATAGTACCGGCACGAGCACGGCCAGTTCCCTTTTGACGCCAAGGGCGCTTACCGCCACCGGATACGTCAGAACGGGTCTTTTGCTGCTTGCTACCCTGACGACCGCCAGCCATGTAGGCCACGACTGCCTGGTGAACCAGCGTCTCGTTGAATTCGCCGCCAAATGTCAGTTCGGAAACTTCGATCGCTTGAGCGTCATTTACATTTAATTGCATGTCAGCTTCCCCTTAACCGCGAGCCTTGGCTGCTGGACGTACAACCACATTGCCGCCAGTAGCGCCAGGAACAGCACCCTTGACCAACAATAGATTGCGTTCAGCGTCCACGCGCACTACTTCCAGGGACTGCACGGTCACGCGCTCAGCGCCCATATGACCGGACATTTTTTTGCCCTTGAATACACGACCAGGAGTCTGGCACTGGCCGATAGAGCCCGGGACGCGGTGGGACACGGAGTTACCGTGAGTATTATCTTGACCACGGAAATTGTGGCGCTTGATAGTACCTTGGAAGCCTTTACCCTTGGACTGACCGGTAACATCTACCATCTGGCCAGCAGCAAAGATTTCTGCATTGATCAGATCGCCAGCCTTGTATTCGCCTTCTTCAAGACGGAATTCCAGGACAGTACGACCTGCAGCAACGTTCGCTTTAGCGAAGTGACCTGCTTGAGCAGCAGTCACACGGGAAGCACGACGAACGCCGACAGTGACTTGCACTGCACGATAGCCATCGACTTCTTCGGTTTTGAACTGGGTGACGCGATTCGGCTCGATCTCAATGACCGTAACCGGAATGGAGACACCTTCTTCGGTGAAAATACGGGTCATACCGCATTTACGACCGACTACACCAATAGTCATGTTGTAAACCTCATGAGTGTACGGGGCTTTCACCCGCTATGGCCGCCCATTTCAGAGCGTTACACGACTAAGACCCGAGTCTTAGCCGAGGCTGATCTGTACTTCCACACCTGCCGCAAGATCAAGCTTCATCAGCGCATCAACGGTTTTATCCGTTGGCTGGACGATGTCCAGAACACGCTTATGAGTGCGGATCTCGTACTGGTCGCGCGCGTCTTTGTTGACGTGCGGAGAAACCAGAACGGTGAACCGCTCTTTACGGGTAGGGAGTGGAATCGGACCACGCACTTGAGCACCAGTACGTTTCGCGGTTTCCACGATTTCCTGGGTGGATTGGTCGATCAGGCGATGGTCAAAAGCCTTCAACCTGATACGGATTTGCTGATTTTGCATTGGATTTCAGACTCCAGGCTACTTCCCACCGAGCGCAATACGCCCGTTTAAAGGAGGCGCAATTCTATAGACGAGCTAACGGGGTGTCAACCCAATAAAAAAGCCCCCGCAAGCGGGGGCTCTTTTTGAAGATCATCGCTTATGCGATGATTTTGGCCACGACGCCAGCGCCGACGGTACGACCGCCTTCACGAATAGCGAAACGCAGACCGTCTTCCATTGCGATTGGCTTGATCAGGGTAACGGAAACTTTCACGTTATCGCCTGGCATAACCATCTCAACGCCTTCCGGCAGTTCGCAGCTACCAGTTACGTCGGTAGTACGGAAGTAGAACTGTGGACGGTAGCCTTTGAAGAACGGAGTGTGACGGCCGCCTTCTTCTTTGCTCAGCACGTAAATTTCAGCTTCGAACTGAGTGTGCGGCTTGACGGTGCCTGGCTTGACCAGAACCTGGCCACGCTCAACGTCGTCACGCTTGGTGCCGCGCAACAGAACGCCGCAGTTCTCGCCAGCACGACCTTCGTCGAGCAGCTTACGGAACATTTCAACACCGGTGCAGGTGGTGACAGTAGTGTCACGCAGACCAACGATTTCCAGTGGATCTTGAACCTTGACGATACCGCGCTCAACACGACCAGTCACAACAGTACCGCGACCGGAGATCGAGAATACGTCTTCGATTGGCATCAGGAACGGCTTGTCGACAGCACGCTCTGGCTGAGGAATGTAGCTGTCCAGAGTTTCAACCAACTTCTTGACGGCAGTGGTGCCCATCTCGTTGTCGTCTTTGCCTTCCAACGCCATGCGGGCAGAGCCGATGATGATTGGAGTGTCGTCGCCCGGGAAGTCGTAAGTGCTCAGCAGATCGCGCACTTCCATCTCAACCAGTTCCAGCAGCTCAGCGTCGTCTACCAGGTCAGCCTTGTTCAGGAAGACCACGATGTACGGAACGCCTACCTGACGGGACAGCAGGATGTGCTCACGAGTTTGTGGCATCGGACCATCAGCAGCCGAACAAACCAGGATAGCGCCGTCCATTTGGGCAGCACCAGTGATCATGTTCTTCACGTAGTCGGCGTGACCTGGGCAGTCAACGTGTGCGTAGTGACGCACGGACGAGTTGTACTCAACGTGAGCAGTGTTGATGGTGATACCGCGAGCCTTCTCTTCTGGTGCGCTGTCGATCTTGTCGAAGTCAACACGAGCCGAACCGAAAACTTCGGAGCAGACGCGAGTCAGAGCAGCGGTCAGCGTGGTTTTACCATGGTCAACGTGACCGATAGTGCCAACGTTGACGTGCGGAAGGGAACGATCAAATTTTTCTTTAGCCACGACAAATAACTCCTAGCCTAAAGGCGCTGAATCAGCCTTGTTTTTTGGTTACAGTTTCGACGATGTGCGACGGAGCTGTATTGTATTTTTTGAATTCCATAGAGTAGCTTGCGCGACCTTGGGACATGGAGCGAACGTCGGTCGCATAACCGAACATCTCACCCAACGGAACCTCGGCACGAATTACTTTGCCGGAGACCGTATCTTCCATACCCAGGATCATGCCGCGACGACGATTAAGGTCGCCCATCACGTCACCCATATAGTCTTCAGGCGTAACAACCTCTACAGCCATGATCGGCTCAAGCAACTCACCACCGCCCTTCTGGGCCAGTTGCTTGGTCGCCATGGAAGCAGCCACCTTAAACGCCATCTCGTTCGAGTCGACGTCGTGGTAAGAACCATCAAACACGGTAGCCTTCAGGCCGATCAGCGGATAGCCGGCAACAACGCCGTTCTTCATCTGCTCTTCGATGCCCTTCTGGATAGCCGGGATGTATTCCTTAGGAACCACACCACCCACTACTTCGTTCACGAATTGCAGACCTTCCTGACCTTCGTCAGCAGGTGCAAAACGGATCCAGCAGTGGCCGAACTGACCACGACCGCCGGACTGGCGAACGAACTTGCCTTCGATTTCACAGTTCTTCGTGATGCGCTCACGATACGAAACCTGAGGCTTACCGATGTTGGCTTCGACGTTAAACTCACGGCGCATCCGGTCAACCAGGATGTCCAGGTGCAGCTCGCCCATGCCAGAGATGATCGTCTGACCAGTCTCTTCATCAGTTTTGACGCGGAAAGACGGGTCTTCCTGAGCAAGTTTGCCCAGTGCGATACCCATTTTTTCCTGGTCATCCTTGGTTTTAGGCTCTACGGCAACCGAAATAACCGGCTCCGGGAAGTCCATCCGAACCAGGATGATTGGCTTGTCAGCGTTGCACAACGTTTCACCAGTGGTGACGTCCTTCATGCCGATCAAGGCCGCGATGTCACCAGCGCGTACTTCCTTGATCTCTTCGCGAGCGTTTGCGTGCATTTGCACCATACGACCCACGCGCTCTTTTTTGCCCTTGACCGAGTTGATCACGCCGTCGCCGGATGCCAACACGCCCGAGTAAACACGGACGAACGTCAAGGTACCCACGAATGGGTCGGTAGCGATCTTGAACGCCAGAGCCGAGAACGGCTCGTTGTCGTCTGCGTGACGCTCCATCTCTTCTTCTTCGTTATCAGGGTTGGTGCCCTTGATAGCAGGAATGTCGACTGGAGCTGGCAGGTAGTCGATAACGGCGTCGAGAACCAGGGGGACACCCTTGTTCTTGAAGGAAGAACCGCAAACAGCAAGAACGATCTCACCAGCGATAGTACGCTGACGCAGAGCAGCCTTGATTTCCTCGTTGGTGAGTTCTTCACCCTCAAGGTACTTGTTCATCAGCTCTTCATTGGCTTCGGCCGCAGCCTCTACCATGTTGCTGCGCCATTCGTTAGCCAGTTCCTGCAATTCAGCAGGGATAGGCTTGCGAACCGGGACCATACCCTTATCGGCATCGTTCCAGTAGACCGCTTCCATGGACATCAGATCGATCTGACCCTGGAAGTTGTCTTCAGCACCAATTGCCAGCTGGATCGGCACCGGAGTGTGACCCAGACGCTGCTTGATCTGAGCAATTACGCGCAGGAAGTTTGCGCCAGCACGGTCCATTTTGTTCACGTAAACGATACGTGGAACACCGTACTTGTTGGCTTGACGCCATACAGTTTCGGACTGAGGCTCAACGCCAGAAGTACCACAGAACACAACGACCGCGCCGTCGAGTACACGCAGGGAACGCTCAACTTCAATGGTGAAGTCTACGTGGCCCGGGGTGTCAATGACGTTGAAGCGGTATTGGTCTTTGTGTTGCTTCTCGGAACCCTGCCAAAAGGCAGTAATAGCAGCAGAAGTAATGGTAATACCACGCTCCTGCTCCTGAACCATCCAGTCGGTGGTCGCGGCGCCGTCATGCACCTCGCCCATCTTGTGGCTTTTACCGGTGTAAAAAAGGACGCGCTCGGTGGTGGTGGTTTTACCAGCATCCACGTGAGCAACGATACCAATGTTACGGTAACGGTTGATCGGTGTAGTACGAGCCATAAAGCCCTCGCAAAATTAGTGACGCTGAAATTAGAAGCGGTAGTGCGAGAAAGCTTTGTTGGCTTCAGCCATACGGTGCACGTCTTCACGCTTCTTGACCGCAGCACCTTTACCTTCGGCGGCGTCCAACAGTTCGCCAGCCAAACGCAGAGCCATAGACTTCTCACCGCGCTTGCGCGCGAAGTCTACCAGCCAACGCATTGCCAGAGCATTACGACGGGACGGACGAACTTCGACCGGAACCTGGTAAGTAGCACCGCCTACACGGCGCGACTTCACTTCGACCAGCGGAGCGATGGCGTCGAGAGCTTTCTCGAAGATTTCCAGGGGATCGGAGTTCTTGCGTTCTTTAACCTTTTCCAGCGCGCCATAAACGATACGCTCGGCAACGGCTTTCTTGCCGCTTTCCATAACGTGGTTCATGAACTTGGCCAGGATCTGGCTGCCGTATTTTGGATCGTCAAGCACTTCGCGCTTGGCTGCTACGCGTCTTCTTGGCATGGATAAGCCCTCAAACGGTCTTCAGGTTCGCTCGGAATCAGCACCTACTGGCGCCTCCGACCTTACTCTTATCGACTCAGAAAATAAGATGATTCAATTTTTACAAAAAGCCGCTACTACTTAGGCTTCTTGGTACCGTACTTCGAACGACCCTGGTTACGACCTTTGACACCGGAGGTATCCAACGAACCGCGAACGGTGTGGTAACGAACACCTGGCAAGTCTTTTACACGGCCGCCGCGAATCAGTACGACGCTGTGCTCTTGCAGGTTGTGGCCTTCACCACCGATGTACGAGGAAACCTCGAAACCGTTGGTCAGACGCACACGGCAGACTTTACGCAATGCCGAGTTAGGTTTTTTCGGCGTAGTTGTATACACGCGAGTGCACACACCACGACGCTGCGGGCAGTTCTGCAGCGCAGGCACGTCGGATTTCTCGACGATACGCTTACGCGGCTGACGTACCAGCTGGTTGATAGTTGCCATCTACTAGCTCCACTGTTGTCTTGCGACGCTATTGTCTTACAAGAAAAGCAAAATGGCAGGACATACGTCCCGCCAGATTTAGGGGTACAAGAGTCTAAAGAGGATCCTGCCCCCAGTCAAGGCAAAGCCCCGATGTCCACAGCCACTGGCAACCCATAGAAACCGGGTAATGCCAATGACCATGAAAATCGGGGCCCTACTCTCAATTACTGCTTGAGTTCAACGCTTCGGTCAGCGCGGCTTCAACTTCGCTCGCACTTACACGCATCGGCTTGTCGGCTTCACGACGACGCTTGCGCTCGCTGTGATATGCCAGACCGGTACCTGCAGGGATCAAACGACCCACAACCACGTTTTCTTTCAGGCCGCGCAGATAATCACGCTTGCCGGTCACTGCCGCTTCGGTCAACACGCGAGTGGTCTCCTGGAAGGAGGCCGCCGAGATGAACGATTCGGTGGACAGCGAGGCCTTGGTGATACCGAGCAACACCCGAGTAAATTTGGAAACAAATTTCTCGTCAGCCGCGAGGCGCTCGTTTTCAACCAGTACGTGCGTCAACTCCATCTGGTCGCCCTTGATGAAGCTGGAGTCGCCCGACTCAGCGATCTCGACTTTACGCAGCATCTGACGCAGGATCGTCTCGATATGCTTGTCGTTGATCTTCACGCCTTGCAGGCGGTAAACGTCCTGAATCTCGTTGACGATGTATTTCGCCAGAGCGCTGACACCCAGCAGACGCAGGATATCGTGCGGATCGCTAGGACCGTCGGAGATAACCTCACCACGGCTGACCTGCTCACCTTCAAAGACGTTGAGGTGACGCCACTTTGGAATCAGCTCCTCGTACGGATCGGTACCATCGTTTGGCGTGATAACCAGACGGCGCTTGCCCTTGGTCTCTTTACCGAACGCGATCGTACCGCTGACTTCAGCCAGGATCGATGCTTCTTTCGGACGACGCGCTTCGAACAAGTCGGCAACGCGCGGCAGACCACCGGTGATGTCGCGAGTCTTGGAGGTCTCTTGCGGAATACGGGCGATAACGTCACCCACACCCACTTGCACACCATCCGCAACACCGACGAGGGCGTTTGCCGGCAGGAAGTACTGAGCGGGTACGTCGGTACCCGGCAACAACAGATCCTTGCCATCAACACCAACCATCTTGACCGCAGGACGAATGTCTTTACCTGCTGCAGGACGGTCTTTGGCATCCAGTACTTCGATGTTGGTCAAACCGGTCAATTCGTCGGTCTGGCGCTTGATCGTAATACCTTCTTCCATGCCCACGTAGGTCACGGTGCCTTTCATCTCGGTGACGATTGGGTGAGTGTGCGGATCCCACTTGGCCACGATGGACCCTGCGTCGACCTTGTCACCTTCCTTCACCAGAATCACAGCGCCATACGGCAGTTTGTAACGCTCGCGCTCACGCCCGAATTCGTCGGCAATTGCCAGCTCACCAGAACGCGAAACCGCGACCAAGTGGCCATCAAGACGCTCAACGTGCTTCAAGTTGTGCAGACGAACGATACCGCCGTTCTTGACCTGGACACTGTCCGCAGCAGAAGTACGGCTTGCCGCACCACCGATGTGGAATGTACGCATGGTCAGCTGGGTACCCGGCTCACCGATCGACTGCGCGGCGATAACGCCGACAGCTTCACCGATGTTCACCTGGTGACCACGTGCCAGATCTCGGCCGTAGCATTTGGCGCAAATACCGAAACGGGTTTCGCAGCTGATTGGGGAACGCACGATGACTTCGTCGATGCTATTCAGCTCGATGAATTCAACCCACTTCTCGTCAACCAGCGTGCCGCCTGGAACGATGACATCTTCAGTACCAGGCTTGAATACGTCACGGGCGATCACTCGACCCAATACGCGTTCGCCCAACGGCTCTACGACATCACCGCCTTCGATGTGCGGCGTCATTACCAGACCGTGTTCAGTACCGCAATCAACCTCGGTAACAACCAGATCTTGTGCCACGTCTACCAGACGACGAGTCAGGTAACCGGAGTTCGCGGTTTTCAACGCAGTATCCGCAAGACCCTTACGAGCACCGTGAGTCGAGATGAAGTACTGAAGAACGCTCAAACCTTCGCGGAAGTTCGCAGTGATCGGCGTCTCGATGATCGAGCCATCCGGCTTGGCCATCAGACCACGCATACCTGCCAGCTGACGAATCTGTGCTGCGGAACCCCGCGCACCCGAGTCGGCCATCATATACATCGAGTTGAAGGATTCCTGGTCAACAGTCTCACCGTGACGGTCGACAACCTTCTCTTTCGAGAGGTTGGACATCATCGCCTTCGAGACTTCATCGTTGGCCTTGGACCAGAGGTCGATCACCTTGTTGTACTTCTCGCCCTGAGTAACCAGGCCTGAGGCGTACTGACTTTCGATCTCTTTCACTTCATCGGTTGCGGCGTCGATGATGCGAGCTTTTTCATCAGGGATAACGAAGTCGTTAACGCCGATGGAAACACCCGAGATCGTCGAATAGGCAAAACCGGTGTACATCAACTGGTCAGCGAAGATAACGGTCTCTTTCAGGCCAACCACGCGATAGCACTGGTTGATCAGCTTGGAGATTGCCTTCTTCTTCATCGGCTGGTTGACGACGTCGTATGACAGGCCGGCCGGGACCACCTGGAACAGCAGCGCACGGCCGACGGTTGTGTCGACGATACGGGTGTTCTTGACGCTGCCACCGTCACGATCATTGACCGTTTCGTTGATGCGCACTTTTACTTTCGCATGCAGTGCGGCTTCGCCGGCACGGAACACACGGTCAACTTCCTGCAGATCCGCGAATACACGACCTTCGCCTTTGGCGTTGATCGCTTCACGAGTCATGTAGTACAGACCCAATACAACGTCCTGCGAAGGAACGATGATTGGCTCACCGTTAGCAGGCGACAGAATGTTGTTGGTCGACATCATCAGCGCACGGGCTTCGAGCTGGGCTTCCAGCGTCAGCGGCACGTGAACGGCCATCTGGTCACCGTCGAAGTCGGCGTTGTATGCCGCACAGACCAGCGGGTGCAGCTGGATTGCCTTACCTTCGATGAGGACCGGCTCAAACGCCTGGATGCCCAGACGGTGAAGCGTCGGCGCCCGGTTCAGAAGCACTGGGTGTTCGCGAATGACTTCGGCGAGAACGTCCCAGACTTCTGGCAGCTCGCGCTCAACCATCTTCTTGGCAGCTTTGATGGTGGTCGCGAGACCACGCATTTCGAGCTTGCCGAAAATGAATGGCTTGAACAGCTCAAGTGCCATCTTCTTCGGCAGACCGCACTGGTGCAGACGCAGGGTCGGACCTACTGTAATTACCGAACGGCCAGAGTAGTCAACACGCTTACCAAGCAAGTTCTGACGGAAACGACCCTGCTTACCCTTGATCATGTCAGCCAGGGATTTCAGAGGACGCTTGTTCGAACCAGTGATGGCGCGACCGCGACGACCGTTATCAAGCAGCGCATCCACAGCTTCCTGCAGCATGCGCTTTTCGTTGCGCACGATGATGTCAGGAGCAGACAGATCCAGCAGACGCTTCAAACGGTTGTTACGGTTGATCACCCGACGATACAGATCGTTGAGGTCAGAAGTCGCGAAGCGACCACCATCCAGTGGAACCAGTGGACGCAGGTCTGGCGGAAGAACCGGCAGAACGGTCAACACCATCCACTCTGGAAGGTTGCCGGAACCCTGGAAGGCTTCCATCAACTTCAGACGTTTGGACAGCTTCTTGATTTTGGTTTCGGAGTTGGTTTGCGGAATCTCTTCGCGCAGACGGCCAATCTCGTGTTCCAGATCAATAGCGTGCAGCAGCTCACGGACAGCTTCGGCACCCATACGGGCGTCGAAGTCATCACCGAACTCTTCAAGAGCTTCGAAGTATTGCTCGTCGTTAAGCAGCTGCCCTTTTTCGAGGGTAGTCATGCCCGGATCGATAACGACATAGCTCTCGAAGTAGAGAACGCGTTCGATGTCACGCAGGGTCATGTCCATCAGCAAGCCGATACGGGACGGCAGTGATTTCAGGAACCAGATGTGAGCAACCGGCGATGCCAGTTCGATGTGAGCCATGCGCTCACGACGGACTTTGGCCAGTGCGACTTCAACGCCGCATTTTTCGCAGATAACGCCACGATGCTTCAAGCGCTTGTACTTACCGCACAGGCACTCGTAATCCTTGACCGGGCCAAAGATCTTGGCGCAGAAAAGGCCGTCACGCTCAGGTTTGAACGTACGGTAGTTTATGGTTTCCGGCTTTTTAACTTCACCGAACGACCACGAACGGATCATCTCAGGCGATGCCAATCCGATACGGATGGCGTCGAACTCTTCGACTTGACCCTGGTTTTTCAGCAAATTCAGTAGGTCTTTCAAGGCCTTTCCTCCTGGCGGAGCAGAGGGCAGTCATACCGACCCGCCCTCGATTCGCGTCACGTGTTATTCGGTTTCCAGATCGATATCGATACCGAGCGAACGGATTTCTTTGATCAACACGTTGAAGGACTCGGGCATGCCCGGCTCCATACGGTGATCGCCGTCCACGATGTTCTTGTACATCTTGGTACGGCCGTTCACGTCGTCCGACTTCACTGTGAGCATTTCTTGCAGAGTGTACGCCGCGCCATATGCTTCCAGCGCCCAGACTTCCATCTCCCCGAAACGCTGACCACCGAACTGAGCCTTACCACCCAGCGGCTGCTGGGTGACCAGGCTGTACGAACCAGTGGAACGCGCGTGCATCTTGTCGTCCACCAAGTGGTTCAGCTTCAGCATGTACATGTAGCCAACGGTGACCGGACGCTCAAACTTGTTACCGGTACGGCCGTCGAACAGCTGCATCTGGCCACTGTCCGGCATGTCCGCCAGGCGGAGCATTGCCTTGATTTCGGATTCCTTGGCGCCGTCGAATACCGGGGTAGCCATAGGAACGCCGCCACGCAGGTTCTTCGCCAGATCCAGAATTTCCTGATCAGACAGGTCATCAAGACTTTCCTGACGGCCGCCAATCTCGTTGTAGATCTCGTTCAGGAACTTGCGCAGTTCAACGACTTTACGCTGCTCTTCGAGCATGCGGTTGATCTTCTCGCCCAATCCTTTAGCCGCGAGGCCCAAGTGAGTTTCGAGGATCTGACCGACGTTCATACGCGAAGGTACACCCAACGGGTTGAGGACGATATCCACCGGCGTGCCATTGGCATCGTGCGGCATGTCTTCAACCGGCATGATCACGGAGACCACACCTTTGTTACCGTGACGACCGGCCATCTTGTCGCCCGGCTGGATGCGACGGCGAATGGCAAGGTAGACCTTGACGATCTTCAGCACGCCTGGAGCAAGGTCATCGCCCTGCTGCAGCTTGCGCTTCTTGTCTTCGAACTTGTCGTCAAGCAGACGGCGACGGTCAACGATGTACGCCTGGGCCTTCTCGAGCTGCTCGTTTAGCGCATCTTCGACCATGCGCAGCTTGAACCACTGACCGTGCTCCAGACCGTCCAGAACTTCGTTGGTGATTTCCTGCCCTTTCTTCAGGCCGGCACCACCTTCAGCGACACGACCGACCAGCGCGGAACGCAGACGCTCGAAAGTTGCGCCTTCAACGATGCGGAACTCTTCGTTCAAGTCCTTGCGGATCTCGTCAAGCTGGCTCTTCTCGATGGACAGCGCACGAGCATCACGCTCAACGCCATCACGCGTGAAGACCTGGACATCAATGACGGTGCCTTTGGTACCGGTAGGTACACGCAGGGAGGTGTCTTTAACGTCGCTGGCTTTTTCACCGAAGATTGCGCGCAGCAGCTTCTCTTCCGGCGTCAGCTGGGTCTCGCCTTTCGGAGTGACCTTACCTACCAGAATGTCACCAGCGCCGACTTCCGCACCCACATAAACGATACCGGCTTCGTCCAGCTTGTTAAGTGCTGCTTCACCCACGTTAGGGATGTCAGCAGTGATCTCTTCAGGCCCAAGCTTGGTATCACGCGCCACACAGGTCAGTTCCTGAATGTGGATCGTGGTGAAGCGGTCTTCCTGGACAACACGCTCGGACAGGCAAATGGAGTCTTCGAAGTTGAAGCCGTTCCACGCCATGAACGCGATGCGCATGTTCTGACCCAGTGCCAGCTCACCCATATCGGTGGACGGGCCGTCAGCCATGATGTCGCTACGCTGAACGCGATCACCCTTGCTCACCAGCGGGCGCTGGTTGATGCAGGTGTTTTGGTTCGAACGTGTGTATTTGGTCAGGTTGTAGATGTCGACACCGGCTTCGCCTGTCTCAACTTCGTCATCTGCAACACGAACCACGATACGGCTAGCGTCAACCGAGTCAATCACGCCGCCACGACGGGCCACGACGCAAACGCCGGAGTCACGCGCAACGTTACGCTCCATGCCAGTACCAACCAGCGGCTTGTCAGCGCGCAGTGTTGGAACAGCCTGACGCTGCATGTTCGAACCCATCAACGCACGGTTGGCATCGTCGTGCTCAAGGAACGGGATCAGCGATGCTGCAACGGAAACAACCTGCTTCGGCGAAACATCCATCAGGGTGACGTCTTCCGGCGCCTTGACGGTGAACTCGTTCAGGTGACGAACAGCAACCAGCTCGTCGATCAGGATCTTCTTGTCGTTCATTGCCGCAGATGCCTGGGCAATGACGTGATCCGCTTCCTCAATAGCTGAGAGGAAAACGATTTCGTCAGTTACCAGAGCGTCCTTAACCACACGGTACGGGCTCTCGAGGAAGCCGTACTGGTTGGTGCGCGCGTATGCCGCCAAGGAGTTGATCAGACCAATGTTCGGACCTTCCGGCGTTTCAATCGGGCAGACACGACCGTAGTGAGTCGGGTGTACGTCACGAACTTCAAAGCCGGCACGCTCACGCGTCAGACCACCAGGGCCGAGTGCAGAGACACGACGCTTGTGAGTGATCTCGGACAGCGGGTTGTTCTGGTCCATGAACTGGGAAAGCTGGCTGGAACCGAAGAACTCTTTCACCGCCGCCGCAACAGGCTTGGCGTTGATCAGGTCCTGAGGCATCAGCCCTTCGCTTTCTGCCATCGACAGACGCTCTTTAACCGCACGCTCAACACGCACCAGACCTACACGGAACTGGTTCTCGGCCATCTCGCCTACGCAACGAACGCGACGGTTACCAAGGTGGTCGATGTCATCGACGATGCCTTTACCGTTACGGATGTCGACCAGGGTCTTCAGCACTGCAACGATGTCGTCTTTGTGCAGGACGCCCGAACCTTCGATCTCGGTACGACCGATACGACGGTTGAACTTCATCCGACCTACAGCCGACAGATCGTAGCGCTCTGGGCTGAAGAACAGGTTGTTGAACAAGGTCTCGGCGGCATCCTTGGTAGGTGGCTCGCCAGGACGCATCATCCGATAGATTTCGACCAGGGCTTCAAGCTGGTTGCCGGTCGAGTCGATCTTCAGGGTGTCGGAGATGAAAGGACCGCAGTCGATGTCGTTCGTATACAGCGTCTCGATGCGAACAACCTGAGCCTTGGCAATTTTTGCCAGGATCTCGGTATTCAGCTCGGTATTGCACTCGGCAATGATCTCACCCGTCGCTGGGTGCACGATCGCCTTGGCGCTGGTGCGGCCAATAACGTAGTCGAGCGGAACCTCAAGGGTCTTGATGTTCGCTTTTTCGAGCTGGTTGATGTGACGGGCCGTAATACGACGGCCTTGCTCAACAATCACCTTGCCCTTGTCGTCCAGAATATCCAGAACGGCAATTTCGCCACGCAGGCGCTGAGGCACCAACTCCAGATTCAGGTTCTCGCCCTGAACGTGGAATACGTTGGTGGTGTAGAAAGCATCCAACACTTCTTCAGTGGTGTAACCCAATGCACGGAGCAGAACCGATGCAGGGAGTTTGCGGCGACGGTCGATACGAACGAAGACACAGTCTTTCGGATCGAATTCGAAGTCCAGCCACGAACCACGGTAAGGAATGATGCGAGCCGAATACAACAGCTTGCCCGAACTGTGCGTCTTGCCGCGGTCATGGTCAAAGAACACGCCCGGGGAACGGTGCAGCTGGGAAACGATCACACGCTCGGTACCGTTGATAACGAAGGTACCGTTTTCAGTCATCAGGGGGATTTCACCCATATAGACTTCTTGCTCT
Organism: Pseudomonas sp. Ps21-P2; assembly: GCF_039672565.1. Taxonomy (NCBI): domain Bacteria; kingdom Pseudomonadati; phylum Pseudomonadota; class Gammaproteobacteria; order Pseudomonadales; family Pseudomonadaceae; genus Pseudomonas; species Pseudomonas sp. Ps21-P2. The sequence goes on along the minus strand of NZ_JBDFPL010000010.1, from coordinate 6,326 downwards.
TTGATGTCCTTGATCGCTTTGTTCGACGATTCTTTGTCGAAAATGATCAGACGTACTTTTACCCGCAAAGGTACGGCGTATGTCACACCGCGGAGCACGCATTCCTTGACATCAAAAGCCGGTTCGCCCAGACGATAACCCACATACTCCAGAGCAGCATTGCCGGAGTAGCTGATGATCGGGAAAACAGATTTGAAGGCCGCATGCAGGCCCACGTCGCGGAACTGATCTTTAGTCGCTCCCGCTTGCAAGAATTCACGATACGAATCCAGCTGGATGGCCAGGAGGTAAGGCACATCCATGACGTCCGGCAACTTGCTAAAGTCCTTGCGGATACGTTTTTTCTCAGTATATGAGTAAGCCATCAGCGTTCCCCAGCTTGGTCACCTGCTTGTTTGGCTCCTCCCGACGGGAGCAGCCAGAAAAATCTTGCGAACCCCATGGTTCGCGCCACCGTTCGAGGTGGGTAGATCACGTAATCAGCGCTAACCGAATCAGCTGCCAACAACGGAAAAAGGCCGGTGGCAGAAGCCACCAGCCATCAGCCTTTCGCTTAACGCTTGGGCTGGAAACACAAAGTCGATGCTTACTTCAGCTCGACTTTAGCGCCTGCTTCTTCCAGAGTAGCCTTGGCTTTGTCAGCAGCGTCTTTAGCTACTGCTTCCAGAACCATTGCTGGAGCGCCGTCAACGACTGCCTTGGCTTCTTTCAGGCCCAGACCGGTCAGTTCACGAACTGCCTTAATAACGTTAACTTTCTTCTCGCCAGCTTCCAGCAGCATGACGTTGAATTCAGTTTGCTCTTCAACAACGGCGGCAGCAGCAGCTGGGCCAGCGGAAGCAGCAGCAGCGCTAACACCGAATTTTTCTTCGAATGCTTTGATCAGCTCTACAACCTGCAGAACGGACATTTCAGCTACGGCGTTGAGGATATCGTCTTGAGAGATAGACATGACTCTAATTCCTGAATTGGGGGACGGCCTACGCGACCATCGAAATAAACAAAAATACGCGAGAAGAAGTGCCGGCCCTTAGGCTGCAGCGGCTTCTTTCTGTTCGCGAATAGCCGCCAGAGTACGAGCGAGCTTGCTGGTAGCGCCTTGAATCACGCTCATCAGCTGCGAAATCGCTTCGTTGCGGGTCGGCAGTGTTGCCAGTACGTCGATCTGATTAGCTGCGAGGTACTTGCCCTCAAACGCAGCTGCCTTGATCTCGAACTTATCCTGACCTTTAGCGAACTCTTTGAACAAACGGGCAGCAGCACCTGGATGTTCGTTGGAGAAGGCGATCAAGGTCGGGCCGGTGAACACATCGTTGAGGACACTGTATTCAGTATCAGCAACGGCGCGCTTGAGCAGGGTGTTACGTACGACACGTACGTAAACGCCAGCTTCACGAGCCTCTTTACGGAGTCCGGTCATCGCGCCTACCGTCACACCGCGGGCATCAGCCACAACAGCAGACAGAGCGACTTTGGCAGCCTCGTTGACTTCAGCGACGATGGCCTTCTTGTCTTCGAGTTTAATTGCCACGGGTTTAACTCCTGCTTGTTACCGTTTCATCTGACCTGAGCCGGATGTCGTTTTGGTGTCTGATTCGGTAAGGAACCGGGAGCACCATCTGCGTAGGCTTGTGGTTTAAGGCTTTCGCCGCCTACGGTCTTGGATAGCCCCCGCCAGGCAGGGACCCCAATTTTCGCAATGACGCGGTTACCCGCGTCATGCCAGTCTTACGCGTCCAACGAACCTTGGTCGATGACCAAGCCTGGGCCCATAGTGGTGCTCAGTGTTACGCGCTTAACGTAGATACCTTTCGAGGAAGCTGGCTTGATACGCTTCAGATCAGCGATCAGAGCTTCAACGTTCTCACGCAGCTTGTCTGCATCAAAGCCGACCTTGCCAACGGAGGTATGGATAATGCCGTTTTTGTCGGTGCGATAACGAACCTGACCAGCCTTGGCGTTTTTCACGGCAGTGGCTACGTCTGGAGTAACGGTACCGACTTTAGGGTTAGGCATCAGGCCGCGCGGGCCGAGGATCTGACCCAGCTGACCAACAACACGCATTGCGTCCGGGGAAGCAATCACGACGTCATAGTTCAGGTCGCCGCCTTTCATTTCAGCAGCCAGATCGTCCATACCAACACGATCAGCGCCGGCAGCCAAAGCAGCCTCAGCAGCTGGACCCTGAGTAAATACTGCGACACGAACGGTCTTGCCAGTGCCGTGAGGCAGCACGGTGGCGCTACGTACGACCTGATCGGATTTACGAGGATCAACACCGAGGTTCACAGCGACATCTACAGACTCGCTGAACTTCACTGTCGACAACTCAGCCAGCAGAGCAGCGGCTTCGTTGAAGTTATAAGATTTGCCAGCTTCGACTTTGGAAGCGATAGCTTTTTGGCGCTTAGTCAGCTTAGCCATTACACACCCTCCACGTTAAGGCCCATGCTACGAGCAGAACCGGCGATGGTGCGCACGGCGGCGTCCATATCAGCAGCGGTCAAGTCGGCATTTTTTGCCTTGGCGATTTCTTCCAGCTGAGCACGGGTTACTGTGCCAACTTTTACGGTGTTCGGACGAGCCGAGCCGCTGGTCAAGCCAGCTGCTTTTTTCAGCAGTACCGAAGCCGGGGTGCTTTTGGTTTCAAAGGTGAAGCTGCGGTCACTGTAAACAGTGATGATCACAGGGGTCGGCAAACCTGGCTCAATACCCTGAGTACGGGCGTTGAACGCTTTGCAGAACTCCATGATGTTCACGCCGTGCTGACCCAGTGCAGGACCAACAGGCGGGCTCGGGTTAGCCTGAGCGGCTTTCACTTGAAGCTTGATGTAAGCGGTAATCTTCTTGGCCATGAGGCACTCCAATTACGGGTTCTAGCGCCTCGAAAGGCTCCCCGGTTACTTGCGCGTTTATCCCGGTGACGAAAAAACCCCACAGCCCAGGGCTGCGGGGTATGGGATTCTGAGTTCAGTTACGCCTTTTCGACCTGACTGAACTCCAGCTCCACCGGAGTGGAGCGTCCGAAAATGAGCACCGCCACTTGGATTCGGCTCTTTTCGTAGTTGACTTCTTCTACAGTACCGTTGAAATCAGCAAACGGACCATCTGTAACACGGACGACTTCGCCCGGCTCGAAGAGAGTTTTTGGCTTCGGCTTGTCGCTGCCATCAGCAACGCGACGCAGAATTGCCTCAGCTTCTTTATCGGTAATAGGGGCCGGCTTGTCTGCCGTGCCACCGATGAAACCCATGACACGAGGAGTATCCTTGACCAAGTGCCAAGTGCCCTCGTTCATGTCCATCTGGACAAGCACATAGCCAGGGAAGAATTTGCGTTCACTTTTGCGTTTCTGGCCGTTACGCATTTCCACTACTTCTTCAGTAGGGACCAGAATCTCGCCGAAGCCATCTTCCATGCCTGCAAGCTTTACACGCTCAACCAGTGAGCGCATGACATGCTTCTCGTAACCCGAGTAGGCATGCACTACGTACCAACGCTTAGCCACGGGACACCCTTAGCCGACAATCAAGGAAACAAGCCAGCCGAGCAGGGAATCTAAACCCCACAACAGCAGCGCCATGACGAGAACCACTGCAACCACGATCAAAGTGGTCTGGGTAGTCTCTTGACGCGTAGGCCACACGACTTTACGAATCTCAGCGCGAGCTTCTTTGGCCAAAACAAAGAAAGCCTTACCCTTCCCCGTCTGCAGAGCCACATAGGCTGCCACGGCGGCGATCACAAGCAGGGCAAGAACGCGATACAGGATTGGCTGCGCGGAGTAGTATTGATTTCCAACGACACCCACGACTACCAGAAGCACTACTACAAGCCACTTCACGAGATCAAAACGGGAGTCTTGGGCTTCAGCCTTTGGATTCATCTACTAAAATCCTGTGAAAAGAAAGCCAGATACTTTGGAGAATCTGGCAGGTCAGGAGGGAATCGAACCCCCAACCTACGGTTTTGGAGACCGTCGCTCTGCCAATTGAGCTACTGACCTAAAAGCAAAATCAGGCCGAACATTATGCGGACCTGACAGGAAGATTTCAACAGCAACTCGACAACTGCGATTGTGCAGGTCGACTCACTGCGGCGCCATCTCACCAAGACCTTGAAAACCTTGGTATTCGTAGCGCCTAAAACAAAGGCAGATACTCACATATCTGCCTTAGTAATGGAGCTCTTGAGCGGATTTGAACCGCTGACCTCACCCTTACCAAGGGTGTGCTCTACCAACTGAGCTACAAGAGCAAAACACATTGCACAACCAGAAAACTTGGAGCGGGTAGCGGGAATCGAACCCGCATCATCAGCTTGGAAGGCTGAGGTTCTACCACTAAACTATACCCGCTGAGCTTTGCTGCTTACGCTCAAAATATGGTGGAGGGGGAAGGATTCGAACCTTCGAAGTCGTAGACGTCAGATTTACAGTCTGATCCCTTTGGCCGCTCGGGAACCCCTCCTAAGCGAGGCAGCATTCTATATCATGCTACCCTTCTGTCAATCTTTTTCTCAATAAAAACTTGAGGTTACAAGCATTGACCATTGCTACATCAGCACCTATCAATTGATCTGCACTGCGAAGCGGGCGCCATTCTATTCAAACTAATCTGCGGTTGCAATGCCTTCACATGACATTATTTCATTTTTTAGCATGGGAAAATCCCTGCGGAGCTCGGCAATCAAAGCCTCGCTGACCAAGCGCCGGCTAGCAGGCGCAATTTTCAGCCAGTACACGCCGCCTTCCTGATCCAGGCGCTTTCCAAGGTGAGTATCGATATCTAAGGCAACAAGACGCTGCTCGAGAAGTGCGGCTTCAGCCTGCTTGGCAGTTCCGCCCAGGTAGAGGCAGTTCTCTTGCCCTGTAGAGGTACGCGCAGTACCACCACCGACTCCCGACTCGCCCAGCAAACGAATATTTTGTCCATACGCTCGATGAGTCAGCAGCGGCTCGACCTCTTTAGGACGCAGCGGCGCATCCTGCTGATGCCAGAAGAAATACAGACCGTTCAACATGAGTAACAACAAAAACGTCCATGGCATACCCACCTCATTAACGATACGCACCTGAATGCAGGCCGATCTTACTAACTCTGATTTCTACCCTAACTACCCTGGAGCCTGAGAGTCACCTCCCCCCCGCTGAAATACTCTTCACGCCCATCTACCTCCAGGCGTAACGCCCCATCGTCACCAATGCCCTTCACAACGCCCTGGGTGGTGTTCGCACCCGCGGTGAGAGCGACCACGAGGCCTTGCCATAGATGCTTGTCCTCCCACGCTTTTCTATACGCTGCAAATCCACTTTCCTGATGGCCAGCAAGATAGCCACTGAGATTTCGACTTAGCGCGCAAGCGACCTTGTTTCTGTCCTGAATATCTCCCAGCTCAAGGGCCACCGACGTCCAAGCCTGATCGACGTCAACGGAATCACGCATATTGATATTGATCCCAATACCGATAACTACATGGCAAACATTAGCGAGATCGCCAGTTACCTCGAGCAGCACTCCAGCGAGTTTTTTGCGGCCAACCAGAATGTCGTTAGGCCATTTTAGGCCCGCTCTATGGATACCGAGTTCTCGCAGCGTATCTACAACTGCAAGCCCTACGACAAGGCTAAGACCGTCGAGCCGACGGGTACCGCCATCCATACGCAAAGCAAGGCTGTAATAGAGGTTTTCAGCAAAAGGACTTACCCATTGACGCCCACGCCTGCCGCGGCCTGCTGTCTGCTGCTCTGCAAGAACCAAAGCCGGAAGGGCTGCGCCTGAACTTGCCATTCTCATGGCTTCGGCATTCGTGGAGTCGATAGTTTCGTGAATGCGACATGTCCAACCCAATCTTTCGTGCTCATCGATCAGCACCTCACTGTCCAACAACGAAAGCGGGGAAGCCAAACGGTAACCTCGGCCGCGCACCTTGTAAATTTCGATGCCCAGCTCAGCCTGGACCTGCTGCAGCTTCTTCCAGACAGCACTTCGGCTGACGCCCAGCGCGAGCCCCAGATCCTCGCCGGAGTGAAACGCCCCATCTCCAAGTAGCTTTAGCAACGTATGCATGGGTTTCAGCGCCTGGTAGTAAGACGCGCATGATAGCCATCTAGCCGACCTACGCAAGCGTACCGTGCAGGGCACAAGCCGAAGTCAAACATTGCGGATGTGTGGGTTTTAATGTGGGGAGTTGTTAACAGCTTTTCCGCGCGCAAAAAACAAAACCCCACCTGCTTTCGCAAATGGGGTTCTGGAATTTAATCTTGACGATGACCTACTCTCACATGGGGAAACCCCACACTACCATCGGCGATGCATCGTTTCACT